>QGUL01000155.1 GCA_003242425.1 Pseudomonadota bacterium
GCAGGGCACACCGGTGAGGGCATAGACGCCGCAGGCCTTCCAGTCCACTTCGCGGTACCACACCAGGATGCGCGAGAGATTGGCCATCAGCGCGGCGATTGCCATGATGGGCACCGCCTGCAGCGGACCGAAGACTACCACCAGCACCGGCAGCATCATGATCGAGGAACCGAAGCCAACGATGCCGCTCAGCGTGCCGGCGGCCAATCCGGCCAATAGAACGAGCAGGTAGTCCAAGCGTCCTCAGGATGGTTGTGGCGGCGAAGCGCGGCAGCCACGTTGGATTTCGTTACAGGCGGTGGCGTCGAATGCGCAGCCGCTCCCGCGCGTGGCCGCAATGATGCCAGCAGCCCGCGGGGAAAATCCACGCCTGTCGAGCCCCTTGACAGGGCTGCCGGACGGCTCGCCCGTGTGCCCGCCTTTCCCTTTCCGTCCAGCGGTTTAAGCGGCGCGGCACAGGGCTTGCGAAGGGCAGGCGCCGGCAGGCGCTTGCGCGCGGTGTGATCCCATCCCGACAGGCCTCCTATGACGACCGTACTCATCCTCTATGCGAGCAGTCTGGGCAACACCAAACGCATGGCCGACGCCGTCGCCGAAGGCGCGCGCAGCGTCGAACACACCATGGTGCGGCTGCAGACCGTCGACCAGACTGCCATCGACGACGTCTGGGCCTGCGATGCATTGGTGCTCGGTTCGCCGGTGCGCCAGGGCGCGGCCGACGCGCGCCTGCGCCATTTCCTCGAAAACGATTGCGAGCGGCTGATGCTGAGCGGCCGGCTGGCGAACAAGGTGGGCGCGGTCTTCACCGTGGGCGCCCATCCGCACGGCCGCTACGGCGACGGTGCCGAGATCGCGCAACTGGGCATGTTGCGGGCGCTCGCGGCCGGCGGCATGACCATCGTCAGCGGTCCTTGCGAGTGGCGCAACGCCACCATGCGCGGCCCGTACTGGGGCCCGCACGCCTGTCTGCGGATCGGCGAAGACGGCCGCGAGGTGCTCCAGGACGGTTCCATCGAGGCGGGCCAGCTGCACGGCTATCGCGTCGCCCAGGTGGCGCGCTCCTTCAAGCACCAGCCCATCGCCAGGCCGCGCCGCATCGTGGCCTGGCCGCGCATGGCGGAGCTCTTCAGCGGCGTGCGCGCGCATCTGCGCTCGGTGCGATGAGCTTCGCACCCGCGCGCAAAGGCACATAACGAGACATAACTTGCATTGAGCGGATACTGCGGTAGTGGGGCGCGGCCCCCTGGCTTATAATCCGCGCCAACCTGGCACCGCCGTACCGTAGCGTTCACCACTCCCGTTCGCACGCTGCGATGTCGGCCTGCTGCCACCGCTGACATCATGCGTATCCTGCTTAGCAACGACGATGGTTATTTCTCCCCGGGCCTGGCCATCCTCGCCGAAGCGTTGAGCGACCTCGGCGAAATCACGGTCGTGGCCCCGGAGCGCGATCGCAGCGGCGCTTCCAACTCTCTCACCCTCGACCGGCCGCTGATCGTGCGTCGCTCCGCCAACGGTTTCCTGTTCGTCAACGGCACCCCCACCGACTGCGTACACCTGGCGGTGACGGGCCTGCTGGATGAACTGCCGGACATGATCGTGTCCGGCATCAACGTCGGCGCCAACATGGGCGACGACACGCTTTACTCGGGCACCGTCGCCGCCGCGACCGAGGGCTATCTGCTCGGCCTGCCCTCCATCGCCATCTCGCTGGTAGGCAAGGCGGGCGGGCACTACGCCACCGCGGCGCGCGTGGCGCGCGAACTGGCGCTGCGTTTCATTGAGAAACCCCTGCAGGGGGCGGTGCTGCTGAACGTCAACGTGCCCGATCTGCCCTACGAGGCGCTGCGCGGCATCGAGGTCACGCGGCTGGGCAAGCGCCACCGCGCCGAAGGCGTGATCAAGACCACCAATCCGCGCGGCGAGACCGTGTACTGGATCGGCGCCGCGGGCGCGGCCGCCGACGCCGGACCCGGCACCGATTTCTATGCCGTCGATCAGGGCCGCGTGTCCATCACGCCGCTGCAGATCGATCTCACCCACCAGGCACAGATTTCCGCGGTGCAGGAGTGGCTGCGATGAGCCTGCGTCCGCTTTCGCTCGCCCGCGGCATCGGCATGACTTCGCAGCGCACGCGCGACCGCATGGTGCAGCGGCTGCGCGACCAGGGCATCAAGGACGAGTTCGTGCTCGCCGCCATGGCGGCCGTGCCGCGCCACATCTTCGTCGAGGAGGCGCTCGCGAGCCGTGCCTACGAGGATTCGGCGCTGCCCATCGGCTTCGAACAGACCATATCGCAACCCTACGTCGTGGCGCGCATGCTGGAGGCGGCGCGCGCCGGACGCGAGCTGGGCACGGTGCTGGAAGTCGGCACGGGCTGCGGCTACCAGGCCGCGGTGCTGGCGAGGATCGCCAAACAGGTCTATTCCATCGAACGCATCGCACCGCTTCTGGAAAAGGCGCGCGCGAACCTGCGCCCCTTGCGCATCGCCAACCTGCGGCTGTCGCACGGCGACGGCTATCAGGGCATGCCCGACGCCGCGCCCTTCGATGCTATCGTCGTGGCTGCGGCCGCGACCCACGTGCCGCCGGCGCTGCTCGAACAGCTCGCCGTGGGCGGCCGGCTGGTCATTCCCATCGGCACCACGGAGCAGCGCCTGACGGTGGTCGAGCGCACCGAAAGCGGCTACAAGGAAAGCCGCCTCGGCGCCGTCCGTTTCGTCCCCATGCGCCTGGGCAAGGACTGAAGATGAAGGCAACGACCGGACTGACTGCGTTCATGCTTGCCGCCGCGCTTGCGCTGTCGGCATGCACCGCCTCGCGTCCGGCGCCGGTCATCGAACGCGGCGACAACCGCATCGACCCGCGCGCGGAGACCTACGTCGTCAAGCGTTACGACACGCTCTATAGCATCGCCCTGGAACACGGCCTCGACTGGCAGGACCTGGCGCGCTGGAACGGCATCAGCGATCCCAGCCGGCTGGCGGCCGGACAGGTGCTGCGGGTGAAGCCGCCGCAGGGCGCCGCGTCCGCCCAGGCCGCGAGCCAGCCCGTCGGCGACGGCACGGTGCAGGTCATGCCCATCACCGCGGCTCCGGCGATCGAAGCGCGCCCGATCGGCGAGACGGCCGCATCTGCGCCTGCGCTGGCCGGCGGCGCGCTGAAGACCGAGCCTAAGCCGGCCAAGCTGCCGTATTCGGAGCAGAACCTCGCCGCGCTCCGGCAGCGGCAGCAGCAGCCCGCGACGGCCGCCGCGCAGCCCGAGGCGCCGAAACCGTCCGAGCCCGCCGCCGAACAGAAACCGGCGCAGACCGCAGCGCCCGCAACGCCCGCGCCCGCTCCTGCTGCCCCCGCTGCCGTCGCCCATGTGGCCGGCATCAACTGGAGTTGGCCGAGCAACGGCCCCATCCTCGTCAAATTCGCCGAAGGCGGAAGCAAAGGCCTGCGCATCGGCGGTCAGCTCGGCGATCCCGTGCTCGCTTCGGCAGCCGGCAAGGTCACCTATGTCGGCGACGGGGTGCGCGGCTACGGCAATCTCGTCATAGTCAAACACAGCGACGAGTACCTCTCGGTCTATGCCCACAACCGCAAGATCCTGGTGCAGAGCGGCCAGATGGTGAGCAAAGGGCAGAAGATCGCCGAGATGGGGAACGCGGAAGGCAACAAGCCGCTCTTACATTTCGAAATCCGCCGCTACGGCAAGCCGGTGGACCCCCTGGAGTTTCTGCCGCCGCGATCGGGCTGACGGCGCTGCGTTCATCAATCCGGCACGATGCCTGCCCGTGGCGTGGCACCGGACCATGCGAGGGCAGTATGCAAGGCGCCATCTTTCACGACGAGGAATACGAGGACGCCGCGCTGCTGGGTGAGGAGGCGCACGAGGACGAAGCCGCCGGAGCCGAGCCGGACGAACGCAGCGAAGCCGCGGCGGTCCCCGAGTTTCTTTCCGACGTCACCCAGCTCTACCTGCACGAAATCGGGCTCAAGCGCCTGCTCGACGCACGCGAGGAGCTCCATTACGCGCGGCTCTGCGCGCGGGGCGACTTCGACGCGCGCCAGCGCATGATCGAGCACAACCTGCGGCTGGTGGTGAACATCGCCAAGGGCTACCTCAACCGTGGGCTGCCGCTGCTCGACCTGATCGAGGAGGGCAATCTGGGCCTGATGCACGCGCTGGACAAATTCGACCCCGAGCGCGGTTTCCGTTTCTCCACCTACGCCACCTGGTGGATCCGCCAGAACATCGAGCGCGCGATCATGAACCAGTCGCGCACCATCCGCCTGCCGGTGCACGTGATCAAGGAGATCAACGCCGTGCTGCGCGCGCGCCGGCGTCTGGAAGCGGCCGGACATGCCGACCCGCGCATCGAGGACATCGCCCATCTCGTCGGCAAGACGCCCGAGGAAGTGCGGCGGGTGCTGAGCCACAGCGAACACACCGCCTCGCTCGACGCGCCGCTCGAAGTGGACCCTGCGCTGTCCATCGGCGAAGCGGTCGCCGACGAAGGCGGCGTCTCCCCGGACAGCGAACTGGAGGTGCACGAACTGGAAGCGCTGGTGCACGAATGGCTCGCGCAGCTGAGCGAGAAGCAGCGCAGCGTGATCGAGCGCCGCTTCGGCCTGAGCGGGCAGGAGGTGCTGACCCTGGAATGCCTGGCCGGCGAGCTCGGCGTGACGCGCGAGCGCGTGCGGCAGATCCAGCTCGAGGCCCTGGCGCATCTGCGCCGCATCGTCAGCCGCCGCGGCCTGTCGCGCGACGCGCTGCTCTAGCGCTCGTTGCGCACGGTGTTCACGGGCGCGCGTGCCATCGCCGCCTTGAGCTCGCGCGCGAGCAGCCACACCGCAGCGGCGTAGAAGCTCGACCGGTTGTAGCGCGTGATGACGTAGAAGTTCTGCAGCCCGACCAGGTATTCCGAAGGCGCGTCGGCGGAATCGAGCTCGATCAGCACCGCCGGCAGGTTCGCGGGAATGTCCGGATCGAACGCCACGCCCGCAAGTCGCAGCGAAGCGACCGGCTGTTTGGGCGTGACGCCGCCGTCGATCAGGGTGCGCGCGCGCGGATCGGTGAGTGTGGCCGTTGCCGCGACCGGTTCGCCGCTCGCCCAGCCGTGCAGCCTGAGGAAATGCGCGACGCTGCCGATCGCATCGGCGGTGCTGTCGCGCAGATTGCGGCGGCCGGCGTCGTCGTAATCCACCCCGAAGCGCCGGATGCTGCCCGGCCTGTAATGCGGGAATCCGCACGCCCCCGCGAAGGGACCCGGGAGGCCG
>QGUL01000156.1 GCA_003242425.1 Pseudomonadota bacterium
CGAGATCGGCGTGTCCCTCACACGGCGCGGCCTGAGCCGCAATCTCACCTTCGTCACGCCGCGCGTGGGCGAAATGGAACGCGAAAGCGATTGGGCCGCCGCAGCCCTGCACGCCGACACCGCGGCTATCTATATGGGTGCCGGGGAAGCCGCGCGCATCGCCGAGACATTGATCGCACGCGGACGCGCCGCGGATACGCCGGTCGCGTTGGTCGAAAGCGCTTCCCTGCCCGAAGCGGCGGTGCGCTACGGCGTACTGAGCGAACTGCCCGCCCTCGCCGCCTCGTGCGGCAACGGCCCGGCGCTCATCCTGCTCGGTGAGGTGCTGCGGGAAAAACTCGCGCTCGCGCAACGCGGCGACTCGCGCGCAGTGCGTTGCGCCTGAGCCTCAAATCCGGGCGCGCCCGAGCAACTCGGTCAATTGCTCGTAGGCGATGGGCTTCACTATGTGGTGATCGAAACCCGCTTCCGCTGCGCGCTGCCGGTCCTCTTCCCGCTCCCAGCCCGTGAGCGCCACAAGCAGCGGTCCATTGCCCGCGGCCTGGCCGCGGATACGGCGCGCCACTTCGTAGCCGCTGAGCCGCGGCAGGCCGATGTCCAGGAACACGATATCGGGGTGTTCGGCGAGATAGGCCTCGATCGCCTGCGAGCCGTCGTAGGCCACTTTCACTTCGTGGCCGATCAACTCCAGCAGCATCTGCAGGGATTCGGCCGCATCGCGATTGTCGTCCACGACCAGAATCCTCGCTTTGCGCATCGGGCCCATGGAGCCTCGCCCCCAATGCCGGCAGCCGGCGCCGGCGACTTCCGTTCGAAGGATCGGGTCCGCTCACGCGGACCTGTCACATGCTACGAGTCTTCGACGCAAGCCGCCAGCCGTCCGACGTCGTCAGACGGCGACAAAAAAGGCCGGACGTAGTCCGGCCCAAAGGTTCATCGCAAGGAGGTGAGCAAACCGCCGGCAATCAACTGCTACCTGATCGACGGCGCTTCCATTATCGGAGGGCCGGCGACGCTTCTGAACGAAGCATTGGTTATTTCCTTATTGCCGAGGGTTCAATAACCCATTTGGCTGCTGCGTCTACGGTGGCGCCCGACCGCAAAAAAGAGGGGAGACCAGGGAGGTCTCCCCTTCCGGGGATTTACAGCGTCGATGCCGACGCGGTCCGCGTCGACGTCGCAAGTATGCGCAAGCCGTCTCCGAACGGGAACGAACGGATTGCCATATGGTTATTCCGCTTCAACGGCCGGTGGGCGACAGCCGGAACTCGAGCACGCCTTCGAGTTTGGAGAGGGTCATCGCCAGACGGCCGGCGTTGGCCGCGGCAGTGGAGCGGATCACCATCTGGTATTCGTAGAAACCCGCTTCGGCATCGAAGCGGTAGTTCAGATTGGCGATGCTGAAGCCGTGCGCGGAGACGAGCTCGCGCAGCGCCTCCTCGGCCATCGGCGCGTCCTGCGCGAAACGCACAGCGAACTGCGCGTAGAACTGTGCGGGCAGGCGCGCTTCGATCCAGTGGAACAGCGACAGCACCGCGATGGTCAGCGCCGTCGCCACGGCGGCGGGAAAGTAGAAGCCGATTCCGATCAGGATGCCGATCGCCGCGGTCATCCAGATCGAAGCCGCGGTGGTCAGCCCCCGCACCGACAGGCCTTCCTTCATGATCACGCCGGCGCCGAGGAAGCCGATGCCCGTCATGATGCCTTGCGCCATGCGGGTCGGATCGAGGGCGAGGCGCCCCGCATCGAGCTCAGGCACCCAGCGGCTTTCGTAAACGGTGACCAGCATCAGCAGGGCCGTGGACAAGCAAACCAGCGCATGGGTACGGAAACCCGCGGGGCGGCCGCGATAGCTGCGCTCGAAGCCGATCAGCGCGCCCACGCCGAGCGCGGCGAGCAAACGCAGAGTAATCGCTCCGTATACGGGATCCATAGCGTCGCAATCTTACGCCGGCGATGTCTCCCGCGCAGCGCTCACCTGGCGGCCGCGCGCAGGGCACGCAGATCGTCTTCGTAATAGCGCGCGCCGCACTGTTTGGCGAAATCCGAACGCAGGCGCTTGTGCTCGTAATACTGCGCGCCGAGCTTCTTCATGGCGGCGTTGTACGCCTGCGTGCGCTCGGCCACTTCATCGATCATGGCATTGAAACGCGCCACCGCCTCCGGATCGGTACGGTCGACCACCGGTTCCTGGAGCTCGATCTCGTCTTTCAACTTGCGGATTTCGGCCGCTTCCTTGGAAAGCGCCGCGTCCTCTTCGTGCATGCGCGTCACCGCGGCGTTGAGCGCTTCCCGGCGGTTCAGGCAGACGCGCAGTTCTTCGCGCGTCAGCACCTTGCCGCTGTACCTCGCGTCGCGCGACAAACCCGGACCGTTCAGTTCGACCGTCTTCCAGGCATAGGCCGTACCGGCGAACGCCATCGCCGCGCCCCAGGAGAGGATGATGAGGGTACGTGCGAACATATCGGCCTCCTCGTCGTCCGCTCATCTAATTCCGATGTCATGGGTGCGGTCAAGCCGCCCGAGGCGCGCCGCGCGGCATTGTTGGCTGTCAAAAGCACGACGGCCGCATCACGCGGCCGTCGTTGGCTGGGCCGGAAAGCTCAGCCCTGTTTCACCGGGCGTTCGCCGTGATGCTTGCCGGGGCGGAACTTGCCGCGGCGCTCCTTGGCCTGCTCCAGCTTCGCGCGCTGCTCGGGCGTCAGCACCGACAGCACTTGCTGACGCACGCGCGCCCGCTCCACCACCACGTCGGCTTCGGCCTTGGCCAGGCGTTCGGCCGCGCCGCGCACTTTCGCTTCGTCGAACTGCTCGGCCCGCGTGGCTTCGCGCAAAGCCTTGCGCGCTTCGAACGCCGCCTTGCCCTTCTCGCGCAGCGCGGGCGCCGCGGCGTGGCGGATCTCGAAAATCTTGTCGCGTTGCGCTTCGGTGAGATCCAGACCGCGCATGAAATGGCCGCCGCGCTTGCCGGACTCGGCGTGTTTCGCGGCCATGGCGTGATGGCAACCGTCCATCCCGCCCGGACGCGCCTGTGCGGCGAAGGGAATGCTCAGCGCGAGGCTGCCGGCGATCAACATGGTGCTCAGGGTGTTCTTCATGGTTGCTCCGCTCCATAAAACGCAGGGACGACCTGCATGGCTCGCACTGTAGTGGCCGCCCTCGTAAGGCTGCGTTAGGCCTGCGTAAAGATGCGTAAAGCTGTGTAACGCTCCGTAAGCGGCGCAAGCCCGCGCCGGGCGCTCGGCTACACTAAGGCCCATGAACAACAAGGTTTTACTGGTCGACGACGATGCCGAACTGGGCGGCATGCTGCGCGAATACCTGCAGCAGGAAGGCTTCGACGCCGTCCACGTGCAGGACGGCGAGCAGGGCGTGGCCGAAGCCCTGAGCGGCGCCTACGCCATCGTCGTGCTCGACGTCATGATGCCGCGCCTGGGCGGTCTGGAAGTGCTGCGCCGCATCCGCGCCCGGAGCCGTCTGCCGGTGCTGATGCTCACGGCCAAGGGCGACGATCTGGACCGTATCCTGGGGCTGGAACTGGGCGCGGACGATTACGTACCCAAACCCTGCACGCCGCGCGAGCTGGTGGCGCGCATACGCGCCATCCTGCGGCGCGCCCAGGGCGCGGGCGACGACGCGCCGCAGCGGATCGAAATCGGTCCGCTCGTCGTCTGGCCGCAGCGTCGCGCCGCGCAATGGGGCGAGGCGACGCTTGCGCTCACCAGCACCGAGTACAACCTGCTGGAAGTGCTGGCACGTAACGCGGGCCAGCCGGTCAGCAAGGCCGATCTCTGCCAGCAGGCGCTCGGCCGGCCGCTCGCGCGTTTCGACCGCAGCATCGACGTGCACATGAGCAGCATCCGCCAGAAGCTCGCGCAACAGGGTGCCGATCCCGGCATCATCCAGACGGTGCGCGGCATCGGCTACCAACTGCTGCGGAGCTAGGGCATGGGCCGGCTGTTCTGGAAACTCTTCTTCGGCTTCTGGCTCACGCTGCTGCTCACCGGGCTGGCGGTGGCGCTCGCCGTCAATGTGCTGCGCGACGCGCCCGAGACGGAAGACGCGCCGGCGATCGTCGGCGGACCGGCGGCCGCCATACTCGTCGATTCGGGCGCCGCGGTGCTGCGCCATGGCGGCGTCGAAGCCCTGCGCGAATTCATCCTTTCCGGCGAAGGCCGTCCGCGTACGTCACGCCTGCATGCGATCGGCGCGAGCGGTCACGAGGTGCTGGATCGTGCGGTATCGGAAGAAGCGCGCGAAGCGGCGTTGAGCGCCGCCCGAACGGATCGGCGGCGCCAGGCCGCGCGCTGGGTGGAATCGCCCCAGGGCGAGCGCTGGCTGCTCTTCGTCCCGCCGGGCGAGGCGCGCCCGATCGCCAGGCACCGCAGCCAGCCGCTCCTGCCGCCCGCCGTGCTGATGCTGGGCATCGGCGTCGCGGCCAGCATCGCCTTCGCCGCGCTGCTCGCGTGGTATCTCTCGCGGCCGATCCGCCATCTGCGCTCGGCCTTCGACCGCGCCGCACAGGGCCAGCTCGACGTGCGCGTCAGCGGCCGCATCGGCGCGCGCCGCGACGAGATCGCCGATCTGGGCCGCGACTTCGACCGCATGGCGCAACGCCTGCAACAGCTTCTGGAAGCGCAGCAACGCCTGCTGCACGACGTCTCGCACGAACTGCGTTCGCCCCTTGCGCGCATGCAGGCCGCAATCGGACTGGCGCGCCAGAATCCGGCGCGCACTGACGATATGCTGACGCGCCTGGAACACGAGACGGAACGGCTCGACCGGCTGGTCGGCGAGCTCCTGACCCTGTCGCGGCTGGATACCGCGGCGGGTCAGGGCGAAGCCGAGGAAATCGACCTCATGGAAATGCTCGAGGCCGTCGTCGCCGACGCGCGCTTCGAGGCACAGTCGAACGGCCGCGATCTGCGATACGTGCACTCGGGAGAAGGCGTCGGCCGCTTCCACGTCGAGGCGCTGCAGCGCGGCATCGAGAACATCGTCCGCAACGCGGTGAAATACACCGCGCCGGGCACGACGGTGGAAGTCCGCGCGCAACGGCTACCGGGCCGGGACGGGGTATGCATCGAGGTCTGCGATCGCGGCCCGGGCGTATCGGAAAGCGAGCTCCCGCACATCTTCGAACCCTTCCGCCGCGGCGAAAGCGGCGCGGGCGTCAGCGGTTTCGGCCTGGGTCTGGCGATCGCCAAGCGCGCCATCGAGGCCAACGGCGGCAGCCTGCAGGCGCGCAATCGCGAGGGCG
>QGUL01000157.1 GCA_003242425.1 Pseudomonadota bacterium
AGGCGGAAAAATCGACCACGGTGTAGAGATTGCCCCGGATGTTCGTCAGCCCGCGGAACCAGTGGCGCGTCAGCGGCACCGGCGTGATGGCGGGCGGCGGAATCACTTCGCCGACTTCATTGAGCCGGAGCAGCCACAGCTCGCCGCCCACCTGCACACCCAGGCGGGCGCTGACGGCCTCGCTCGCCTGCGCCTCGTTGAGGCGGCGAACGAGTGCCTGTTGGAATTCGCGTAAGCTGACCTTGCGCGCCATGTCGCTCGATCAGGCGGCGGCGTTGTGAAGGCCGGCGATCTTGGACAGGAGCTGCTGCGGATCGATGGGCTTCACCAGGTAATCGACGGCGCCCTGGCGCATGCCCCAGATCTTGTCGGTCTCCGCGCCCTTGCTGGTGCAGATGATGATGGGGATGTCCTTGGTCGCTTCGTCGCGCGTGATGCTGCGCGTCGCCTGATAGCCGTTCAGGCCGGGCATGACCACGTCCATGAGGATCAGGTCCGGGCTTTCGCTCTTGGCCTTGGCAATCGCCTCCTCGCCGTTTTCCGCGGTCACCACCTGATAACCCTGCTTCGCCAGGGTCTCCAGCAGAAACTGGCGATCGGTGGGCGAGTCGTCGACAACGAGAATCTTGTGTATAGCCATGTTCGTCCTCATCAAACACGGGCGGCGGCGTGCGCGCCGACCGTCTTCAGCAAACTGTCCTTGGTGAAAGGTTTGGTCAGATACTCGTCCGAACCCACCATGCGCCCGCGCGCGCGATCGAACAGCCCGTCCTTGGACGACAGCATGATCACCGGTGTCGAGGCGAAGCGGGCGTTCTTCTTGATCAGCGCGCAGGTCTGGTAGCCGTCCAGACGCGGCATCATGATGTCGCAGAAAATCAAATCCGGCTGATGGTCGGTGATTTTCGACAGCGCATCGAAACCGTCCTCGGCCAGGATGACTTGGCAACCCGCCTGCGCGAGAAAAATCTCCGCGCTGCGACGGATAGTGTTGCTATCGTCGATCACCATGACCTTGATGCCGGAAAGATTCGGTGTTTCGCTCACCTTCACAAATCCCTGTGTTCTGCGCCCTGAAACAGCCGGCCGGCTGCGGGCCTATGACAGAGATATAAGCATGAGCTTCGTCGCCCGGGCTATTGGAAATTCGCACGTTCGGCCAACTTTTTAACGCGCTTTCTGAGCAATCGTACGAGTGCGCGCGTCAAACGCCGCCGACGGTGGGCCGCAGAGCAGGCCGGTGTGCGCACACGCGGCCGCCGGCCCGGCAAAAAACGTGCAGACCGGAGGGCGCCCACGTGCGCCGGGTAAAAGGCTAGTGGCCGGCGCGGGCGGCAGCCGCGCACCTCGCCGGAGTAGAAGACACCGCGCGGATCAGATCTCGACCATCTCGAAGTCTTCTTTGCGCGCGCCGCACTCGGGACAGGTCCAGTTCGGCGGCACGTCCTCCCAGCGCGTGCCGGGCGGAATGCCTTCCTCGGGCAGGCCCGCTTCCTCGCTGTAGATCCAACCGCAGATGAGGCACATCCAGGTTTTGTAGGCTTGGGTCGTCTCGGCCATTCGAATCAAAACTCGCTAAAATGCGTCGATCTTACCGCGCGGTCGCCGCCATGTGGACCGTTGGCCATGCAAGCGCGGTCCGTACAACCCCACACCGATTTCCATGTCCGCTCCCCTGCCGCCCATCGTGCTCACCTTTGCTGCGACGGACCCCACCGGCGGCGCGGGCATCCAGGCCGATCTGCTCACCCTGTCCTCGATGGGTTGCCACGCGCTCTCGGTGGTGACCGCCGTCACCGTGCAGGACACTGCGGGCGTCGAGGGCGTGCAGCCCGTCGACGCGGAGTGGGTGAACGATCAGGCGCGCATGGTGCTGGAGGACATGGCGGTCTCGGCCTTCAAGATCGGCATGGTGGGCAGCGCCGAGAACGCCGCCGTAATCGCCGAGATTCTGGCCGACTATCCGGACGTGCCGGTGGTGCTCGATCCGGTGCTCGCCTCCGGACGCGGCGACGAACTCGCCAACGAGGCCCTGATCGACGCGCTGCGTGACCTGCTCATTCCGCATACCACGCTGCTCACGCCCAACAGCACCGAAGCGCGGCGGCTCGCCGCGGACGAGGACGAAGACGAGGCGGAGCTCGGGCTGCACGAATGCGCGGCGCGGCTGCTGGACATGGGCGCGCGCTACGTGCTCATCACCGGGACCCACGAGAACACCGCGCAGGTGATCAACACCTTGTACGAAAGCGCAGGCATCGTGCGCAGCGACCAGTGGGAGCGGCTGCCGGGCAGCTATCACGGTTCGGGCTGCACGCTCGCCTCGGCCATCGCCGCGGCGCTGGCCAACGGCCTCGACCTGCCGGAAGCGGTGCGCGAGGGCCAGGAATACACCTGGCAGACCCTGGCCGCCGCCTTCCGGCCGGGCATGGGCCAGTACATCCCCGACCGCTTCTTCTGGGCGCGCGAGCTGAGCGACAACGCCGAGCCGGAGGAAGAATGACAGCCTTGCCCCGCGGCCTTTACGCCATCACCCCCGACGAAACCGACACCGAGCGCCTGCTGGCCCTGGTACAGGCCGCCCTGCAGGGCGGCGCCGCCATTGTGCAGTACCGGAACAAGCAGGCCGATAGCGCCTTGCGGCGAGAGCAAGCGCTCGCATTACTGCCCTTGTGCCGGCGTGCGGGCGTGCCGCTGATCGTCAACGACGACCTCGACATCGCGGTGGCCATCGACGCCGACGGCCTGCATCTAGGCGCCGACGACGGCGACCTCGCCGCCGCCCGCGCCGCGCTGGGCCCCGGCAAACTGCTGGGTGCCTCCTGCTACGACCGCCTGGAACTGGCGATCGAGGCGCGCGACCGCGGCGCGGACCACGTGGCCTTCGGCGCGGTATTTCCGTCGTCGACCAAGCCCGGCGCCGTGCGCGCGCCCCTGACCCTGTTCGGGCAGGCGCCTTCCGCGGTCGGGCTGCCGGCGGTGGCCATCGGCGGCATCAATCTGGAGAACGCCCCGGCCGTGGTGGCCGCGGGTGCCCACGCCATCGCCGTCATCAGCGCGCTGTTCGACGCGCCGGACGTGGAACAGCAGGCGAGGGCCTTCGCCGCACTGTACCGCTAGCTTCCATCAGGCCGGCGCATGCCCGCGCCGGCCGCCGTTCCCTAAAGGTAGGACAATGTCCCGCAACGAAACCCTTTACGCCCAGGCCCAGCAATACATTCCCGGCGGCGTCAACTCGCCGGTGCGCGCCTTCCGCGCCGTGGGCGGCACGCCGCGCTTCTTCGTGCGCGGCGAAGGCGCCTATATCTGGGATGCCGACGGCAAGCGCTACATCGACTACGTCTGTTCCTGGGGACCGCTGATCCTCGGTCACGCCTGTCCGGAAGTGGTGGAGGCGGTATGCGCCAAGGCGCGCGAAGGCCTGTCCTTCGGCGCCCCCACCGAGCTGGAGATCGAGATGGCGGAGCTGCTCTGCCGCAGCGTCCCCAACCTGGAGCTCGTGCGGCTGGTGAGCTCGGGCACCGAAGCGACCATGAGCGCGCTGCGGCTGGCGCGGGGCTACACCGGCCGGCACCGCATCATCAAGTTCGAGGGCTGCTATCACGGCCACGCCGACGCACTGCTGGTCAAGGCGGGCTCGGGCCTGCTCACTTTCGGACAGCCGAACTCCGGCGGCGTGCCGCCCGAAGTGGCGGCGTACACGACGGTGCTGACCTACAACGACTGCGCGCAGGTCGAGGACGCTTTCAAGCAATACGGCAATGAAATCGCGGCCGTGATCGTCGAGCCGGTGGCCGGCAACATGAACCTGGTGCCCGCCACGCCAGAGTTCTTGCAGACCCTGCGGCGGCTGTGCACCCAGTACGGCGCGGTGCTGATCTTCGACGAGGTGATGAGCGGCTTCCGCGTGCATCCGAAAGGCGCGCAGGGGCTGTACGGCATCGACGCCGATCTCGTCACGCTCGGCAAGGTGATCGGCGGCGGCATGCCGGTCGGCGCCTTCGGCGGCCGGCGCGAGATCATGCAGCACATCGCGCCGCTCGGCCCGGTCTATCAGGCCGGCACGCTGTCCGGTAACCCCGTCGCGGTGGTGGCCGGCCTCACCACGCTCAAACGCGTGCTCGAACCCGGCTTCCACGAGGCGCTGGCCGCCACCACGCGCAGGCTGGTGGACGGCCTGCAGGCGGCCGCGCGCAAGCGCGGCGTGTGCTTCAGCGCGGCAAGCGTCGGCAGCATGTTCGGCATCTACTTCCGCGCCGAGCCGCCGAGCTCCTACGCGGAGGTGATGGAAGCGGACAAGGAGGCCTTCAACCGCTTCTTCCACGCCATGCTGGAACGCGGCGTGTATTTCGCGCCCTCGGCCTTCGAGGCGGGCTTCCTGTCGGCGGCGCACGGCGTGCTGGAAATCGAGACCACGCTGGCCGCCGCCGACGAGGCCTTCGCCGGCTGAAAACCCAAAACGAAAAGGCCGGCGCAAAGCCGGCCCGCGTCTAAACGCGCTTCAACGCGTCGCGGATCTCGCGCAGCAGCACCACTTCCTCGGGCGGCGGGGGCGGCGCCTGCTCGGCCGGCGGGCTCTCGCGCCGCAGCTTGTTGATCCACTTCACCATCAGGAAGATGATGAAGGCGAGGATCAGGAAGTTGAGCGCCACGGTGATGAAGTTGCCGTAGGCGAACACCGGGATGCCGGCCTCCTTCAGCGCCGCCAGCGTACGCGGCGTGCCTTCGGGAATCTCCTGCAGCGCGATGAAGTAGTTGGAGAAATCCAGCCCGCCGGTGACGCGACCCACCACCGGCATGATCAGGTCGTTCACCACCGAATCGACGATCTTGCCGAAGGCGGCACCGATGATGACGCCGACGGCCAGATCCATGACGTTGCCGCGGATGGCGAATTCCTTGAACTCCTTCAGCATAGGCCTCCTCCTCAAGGGGTCCGGGACGCCATTACATCAGGAAAAGCGTCGCCAGCCCAAGAAAAATGAAGAATCCGCCGGAATCGGTGCAGAAGGTGATCATGACCGAAGAGCCGAGCGCAGGATCCCGGCCGAACTTGGCCATGGTGATGGGAATGACCACGCCCATGGTGGCGGCGAGCATCAGGTTGAGCGTCATGGCCGCGGTCATGACCAGCCCCAGGGTGTAGCTGTCGTAGAGCCAGTAGGCCACGAGCCCCAGCAGGCTGCCCCAGATCAGCCCGTTACCCAGCGCACCCGCAATCCCCTTCTCAATACGCGTTTTGGCCTCCAAGGGCGGTG
>QGUL01000158.1 GCA_003242425.1 Pseudomonadota bacterium
ATCACCGTGAGCGGAAGGACGTCGGCCAGCACTTGGCCGCCCAGCGGACCGGGGATGAGATAAAGCGTGCCGCTCACAGGACCTGATAGCCGTGTTCGTTGAGCAGATCGACGAGGGCGATGAGCGGCAGGCCGATCAGGGCGTTGGGATCATCGCCGCGCATGCCGGCGATGAGGGCGATGCCCAGTCCCTCGGCCTTGGCGCTGCCCGCGCAATCGTAAGGCTGTTCGGCCCGCAGATAGCGCTCGATGACGTCGTCGGAGAAATCGCGGAAGCGCACGTGATAGGGCACCAGGCGGCTCAGCGTGCGCCCGGTGGCGGCGTTGTGCACCGCCAGCCCGGTGAGGAACGCGATCTCTTTTCCGCGCATGAGACGCAGCTGACGTACGGCGTTGTCGTGCGTCATGGGCTTGGACAGCGGCCGGCCGTCGAGCACCGCCACCTGGTCCGAACCGATGAGCAGCGCATCCGGGAACTGTGCGGCCTGCGCCCGCGCCTTGGCCTCGGCCAGGCGCAGCGCCAGGGCGTCGGGCGCCTCGTCCGGTAGAGGCGTTTCGTCCACTTCGGGCTTGGTGACCTCGAAAGGCAGGCGCAGCCGTTCCAGGAGCGCGCGGCGATAGGGCGAGGTGGAGGCAAGGACGAGGCGTGGACGGGTCATGGACGGGCGGGCGCGGCGTAACCGTGCGTAAAGCGCGCTACCTCTCTGATTTTTTTGACGACTGAAACTGAAAAATAATATCATCCGCTGCTTATGTCGCAAGCAGGACAGATCGACGGACTGCAGTTTGCGCAGGAGCGCGAACGGCGGTCCGGTCATCTCGAACTCGAGGCCTTTCCGCGTCTGGCGGAATTCGGTTGTCTGGCTGCGCGCGTCGATTACGAGATCGAGGGCTGCAGCAATGCCGAAGGCCGGCTCGCGTTGCGCGTGACGATCGACGGCGTGCTGGAACTGGAATGCCAGCGCTGCCTGGGGTCTCTGGAGCATGCCGCGGCCGTCCGCAACGAGCTGGAGCTGGCTGTCGATCCTGCCTTCATCGAGTCGGCGGAAGACGACGTCGATCGGGTGCTCGCCACGCCGAACATGGAAGTGAGCGAACTGATCGAGGACGAACTGATTCTGTCGCTGCCGATGGTGCCGATGCACGAGACCTGCGATCTGCCTGCCGAAGCGGAGCGGTCGTCGCCGTTTGCGGCACTTGCGGCATTGAAGAAGGGAAATTCCGAAGGTTGAATGGCGTCGCGCCCGCGATGAGCGGCGTCGCATTCAAACGCGGCACAAGGCGAGTTCCTTGTGTGAACCGGGAAAGAATCGCAATAGCAGAGTTGAAGGAGCTGCCAAATGGCCGTTCAGCAGAACAAGAAGTCGCCGTCCAAGCGCGGCATGCGTCGTGCGCATGATGGTCTGAGCAATCCGCCGCTGGCCATCGAGCCGTCGACCGGAGAGGTGCATCTGCGTCATCACATCAGCCCGAGCGGTTACTACCGCGGCAAGAAAGTCGTCAACACCAAGAACGACTAAAGCCGTCCGGCGGACGAGGTGGGGGAGGGTTTGGCATAGCCGCGTGCCTGGTGCACGGGACCCGGCGCGGACCTGAGCGTCATGAAAACGGACGTCAGACTGGCGGTTGACTGCATGGGCGGCGATCACGGCCCGACCGTGACCGTGCCGGCCACGCTGCAGTTCCTTGCCAACTACCCCACCGTCTCGGTCATCCTGGTCGGGCAGGAAGAGGCCATCCGGACGCAGCTCGGGCAGCACCAGAACGTGCCGCACGAGCGGCTGCGCATCCACCACGCCAGCGAAGTGGTGGCGATGGACGAGGCGCCGGCTCTGGCGCTGCGCAACAAGAAGGATTCGTCCATGCGCGTCGCCATCGACCTGGTGAAGAACGGCGAAGCCGATGCCTGCGTCAGCGCGGGCAACACCGGCGCGCTCATGGCCATCGCCCGTTTCGTCCTCAAGACCCTGCCGGGCATCGACCGGCCGGCCATCGTCTCCGTGCTGCCCACCATGTGCGGCAGCACCTACATGCTCGACCTCGGCGCCAACGTCGATTGCGAACCGGAGCATCTGCTGCAGTTCGCGCTCATGGGCGCTTCGCTGTTCGGCGCCGTGGAGCACAAGGAACGTCCCACGGTCGGCCTGCTCAACATCGGCGAGGAGTCGATCAAGGGCAACGAGGTGGTGAAGCAGGCGGCCGAACTGCTGCGCGCCTCCGACCTGAATTTCATCGGCAACGTGGAAGGCGACGGCATCTACAAGGGCGCCGCGGACGTGATCGTCTGCGACGGCTTCGTCGGCAACGTCGCGCTCAAAACCTCGGAGGGGCTGGCGCAGATGCTGGCGCACTTCCTGCGGGAGGAATTCACCCGCAATCCGCTCACCCGTATTGCCGCCCTGTTCGCCTGGCCGGTATTGTCCGCATTCCGCAACCGCGTCGATCATCGCCGTTACAATGGCGCCACCTTGCTCGGTCTGCGCGGGATCGTGGTGAAGAGCCACGGCTCGGCAGATACCTTTGCCTTCGCCCGCGCGCTGGAACGCGCCAGCGAAGAAGTACGCAACGAAGTCCTGGCGCGCATCACGCAGCGCCTCGCAGTTCCGGAGACCACGTGACTTACTCCCGCATCATCGGCACCGGCAGCGCATTGCCAACCCGGCTTGTTACCAACCACGAACTCGCCCAGACCGTCGACACCTCCGACGAATGGATCACCACGCGCACTGGCATCCGTCAGCGCTATCTGGCCGAGGAAAGCCAGACCACCAGCGATCTGGCGCTCGAGGCGAGCCGGCAGGCCCTCGATCAGGCGGGTGTGAGCGTCGACGAGCTCGATCTCATCATCGTCGCCACGACGACGCCCGATCAGGTCTTTCCCAGCACCGCCTGTCTGCTGCAGAACAAGCTCGGCAACAAAGGCGCCACCGCCTTCGACATCCAGGCGGTGTGCAGCGGTTTCGTCTATGCGCTCGCCACGGCCGACAGCTTCATCCGCGCCGGACAAGCCCGTACGGCGCTCGTCGTCGGCGCCGAGACGCTGTCGCGCATCCTCGACTGGCAGGACCGCAGCACCTGCGTGCTGTTCGGCGACGGCGCCGGCGCCGTGGTGCTGCGCGCCGGCGACCAACCCGGCATCCTCGCCAGCACGCTTCATGCGGACGGCAGCTACAGCGACATCCTCGCGGCGCCGGGCAAGATGTGCGGCGGCAAGATCGTCGGCAACCCCTTCGTCGAGATGGACGGGCAGGCGGTGTTCAAGTTCGCCGTGAAGGTGCTCGACGATGTGGCGCGCGAAACCGTCGACAAGGCGGGACTCGCATTGTCGGATATCGACTGGCTGATTCCGCATCAGGCCAATCTGCGCATCCTGGATTCCACGGCGAAGAAGCTCGGCATCCCGACCGAGCGCGTAGTCGTCACGGTCGATCGTCACGCCAACACTTCCGCCGCCTCCATTCCCCTGGCGCTCGATACGGCGGTACGCGACGGTAGGATCAAACCCGGCGACAAGGTGCTGCTCGAAGGCGTGGGCGGCGGTTTCACCTGGGGCGCGGTGCTGGTGCAGATGTAAACGGTCGCGCATGCGATCTCGTAGCAAGGAGCAAGCATGAAGTTGGCAATGGTTTTCCCGGGGCAGGGCTCGCAATCGGTGGGCATGCTCGCGGCCTACGGCGATGCACCGGAGGTGCAGGAAGTGCTCGGCATCGCCTCCGAAGTGCTGAAGCAGGACATCGGCAAGCTGATCGCCGAAGGCCCGGCCGAGGAGCTGAACCGCACCGTCAACACCCAGCCGGTGATGGTGACGGCCGGATACGCCGCCTATCGCGTGTGGCAATCGCTCGGCGGTCCGGAACCGGAAGTGGTCGCGGGCCACAGCCTCGGCGAGTACACGGCGCTGGTCGTTGCCGGCGCACTGAAATTCGAAGACGCGCTGCCGCTGGTGCGCTACCGCGCGCAGGTGATGCAGGTGGCAGTGCCGCAGGGCACGGGCGCCATGGCGGCCATCCTCGGTCTGGACGACGACGCCGTGCGTACCGTCTGCGCCGAGGCGGCGCAGGGCGAAGTGGTGGAAGCGGTGAACTTCAATGCGCCGGCGCAAGTGGTCATCGCGGGCCACACCGCCGCGGTGACGCGCGCCATGGAGCTCGCCCGACAAAAGGGCGCCAAGCGCGCCGTCGCGCTGCCGGTGAGCGCGCCGTTCCATTCCTCGCTGCTCGCGCCCGCCGCCGAGCGGCTGCGCGAATACCTGGCGAACGTGACCATCCAGGCGCCGCGCATTCCGGTGATCCACAACTTCGACGTGCAATCGCATGCCGACCCGGCGGCGATCAAGAACGTGCTGGTGCAGCAGGCCGACCATCCCGTGCGCTGGGTCGAGACCGTGCGCGCGATGGCGGAGCAGGGTGTCACGCACATTGCGGAATGCGGTCCGGGCAAGGTGCTCGCGCCGCTTTGCAAACGCATCGCCGACGGCGTGCAAAGCTACGCGCTCAACGACCGCGCCAGCATCGAACAGACCATCGCTGCCTTGAAGGAGGCCTGATGAGCATGCTGCAAGAACAGATCGCCCTGGTGACGGGCGCTTCGCGCGGCATCGGCAAAGCCATCGCGCTCGCCCTCGGGGAAGCCGGCGCGACCGTCATCGGCACCGCCACCACCGAGGCCGGCGCGGCGGCCGTGAGCGAAGCGCTCCAGGCCGCAGGCATCAAAGGCCGCGGCGCGGTGCTGAACGTCACCGACGCCGACGGCATCACGCAACTGATCGCCGCCATCGAAGCCGAGTACGGTGCCGTCTCCATCCTCGTCAACAACGCCGGCATCACCCAGGACAACCTCGCCATGCGCATGAAGGACGAGGAATGGGACGCGGTCATCGAGACCAACCTCAAGGCGGTGTTCAGGCTCTCGCGCGCGGTGCTGCGCGGGATGATGAAGGCGCGCGCCGGCCGCATCATCAACATCACCTCGGTGGTGGGGGAAAGCGGCAACCCCGGGCAGGTCAACTACGCGGCGGCCAAGGCCGGCGTGGCGGGTATGACCCGCGCCCTGGCGCGCGAGATCGGCAGCCGCGGCATTACGGTAAATTGCGTGGCGCCCGGCTTCATCGACACGGACATGACCAAGGCGCTGCCGGAAGCGCAGCGCGAGGCGCTTCTCAACCAGATCCCATTGGGGCGTCTTGGACGCCCCGAGGACGTGGCCGCGGCGGTGGTGTACCTCGCCTCGCCGGGGGCTGCCTACGTGACGGGC
>QGUL01000525.1 GCA_003242425.1 Pseudomonadota bacterium
GGCCTGCATGGTCCACATGTCGCCGATGTCGATCGCGGCCGGGAACCAGTAGCCGCGGCCGAGCAGCCGCGGCAGATCGTGCAGCAGCTTGCGCAGCCGCCGGCGCCTGGAGAACAGCACGCGGTACGTTTCCAGGTAGGCCGCGACGAACTCCTCGACTGGAGCGCGGCGTGGCCGCACCGACAGGGTATAGCCGCTCAGGTCGCGCAGCAGCACGTTCGGCAGGAAGGCGTCGGGTGTCGCGGCCAGCCGGTGGAAATGCGGCGTGCCCGGGATCGGCGATTCGAAGCACAGGAAGGTGGGTACGTAGAGGCCCGCGTCGGCAAGGTGTTCCGGCAGGGCGCGGATGTAGGCGACGTCGTCGGCGAGCGGGCTCACCATCATCCCCGACACCACCAGGATGCCGCGCAGGAGACAGTCCTCGATGGCGCGGCGCACCTGGTGCAGCGCATTCTGGCGCTTGTTC
This sequence comes from Pseudomonadota bacterium, assembly GCA_003242425.1. Classification (GTDB taxonomy): domain Bacteria; phylum Pseudomonadota; class Gammaproteobacteria; order Burkholderiales; family SG8-39; genus ZC4RG42. The sequence continues at coordinate 467 of QGUL01000525.1, forward strand.
ATGTCGGCGAGCGTGTCCGGATTGAAGCTCTCAAGACCGACGAACAGGCTGCGGCAGCCGGCCCGCGCCATGCGGTCCAGCATGTCGCGGCTGGCGATGACGTTGAAACTCGCGGCGCCGTACCACTGCAGCCCGAGCGGCTCGATGGCTGCGCAGAACTCCCGCAACCAACTGAAGCTGCCGCCGATGTTGTTGTCGGTAAAGCCGACGATGCGGCGCTGGTAGTCGGGGATCAGTCCGTGCAGCATGCGCTGTCCGGCGTAGAGGTCGCGCAGCACCTGTGCGACCGGACGGGTCTCGAAACGCGTGCCCTGCCCCGTCAGCACGCAGAACTCGCAGGTGAACGGGCAGCCGCGCGTGGCTTCGAAGATGAGCGGGTGCAGCGCGCGGCCCACCATGAGATCGAAGCGCGGCGTTCGCACCGCCTCGGCCCGGTAGGGCTTCGCCACATAATGCGGCCGCAGGCGGCCGGCGCAGAAATCCTCGTAGAGCGCGGGCACGGTGGATTCCGGATCGCCGACCACCACGGCGTCGAAATAGGGTGCGCACAGCTCCGGGTAGCTGCTGGCGAACGCCCCGCCGATGACGGTCTTGGCCCCGCGCCGGCGCCAGTAGTGGGAAATCTGGCGCGCCCGGTCGAAGTCGGGATGCAGCGCCGAGATGAACAGCAGGTCGTAATCCTTGCGCCAGTCCGGATCGGCCCACTGTTCGTTGATGATGTCGATCTCAACGTCGCGCGGCAGCAGGCCGGCGAGCAGGGGGCCGATCTGCGGCTGGAGCGAAACCCGGTTCTTACGGCCGCGACGGTGATAGTCGACGTAAACGGAAAGGATGCCGATACGCATGGGCCTCTTGCCGGGCAAGACGACGCTGCACGACGCGCACGCGTTGTTCTGCCGTAGGTGTTATTGGGGCCGGACGCCCGCGGCGGGTCGATTCGGCAGCACGCCGTCCAGCTGCAGGCCCCGCCGGCTCCCCTCGATGACGGCCTGGGTCCGGGTATGGACGTTGAGGGCGCGCCGGGTGGCGGCGACGTGGGTT
>QGUL01000526.1 GCA_003242425.1 Pseudomonadota bacterium
GGCCGCGCGAAATCCGCGCGATGAACATGCCGACGAAGGGCGACCAGGAAATCCACCAGCCCCAGTAGAACATCGTCCAGCTCGCCTGCCACTCGATGCCGCGGTAAGCCGCGGTGCGGAAGCTCATCTCGATCAGCGTCTGCACGTAGTGGCCGACGTTCTGCACAAAGGTGCTCAGCACGAACACGGTGGGGCCGGCGAGGAAGACGAAGAGCAGCAGCAGACCGGCGATGGCGAGATTCAATTCGCTGAGCCGCCGGATGCCGCGGTCGAGGCCGGAGGCGACCGAGATCGTTGCCAGCAACGCTATGCCTGCGACGAGCCAGAGCTGATTTTCGGTGGAGACGGCTAGCAGCCCGAGATACGCCAGACCGGAATTGATCTGCGCGGCGCCCAGGCCCAGCGAGGTCGCGACCCCGAACAGCGTGCCCAGTACCGCCATGATCTCCACTGCATGGCCGATTGCCCCCTGGGCCCGCTCTCCCAGCAGGGGATAAAGCGTGGAGCGGATGGTGAGCGGCAGGTTGTGGCGGAAGGAGAAATAGGCCAGCGCCAGGCCGACCACGATATAGACGCCCCAGGCGTGCAGGCCCCAGTGGAAGTAGGCCAGTTCCATCGCCTCGCGCGCCGCAGGCACCGATCGGGGCGCGCTCTCCAGCGGTTCGCTGAAGTGCAGGATGGGCTCGGCCACGCCGTAGAACAGCAGGCCGATGCCCATGCCCGCTGAGAACATCATGGCGAACCAGGTGGGATAACTGTACTCCGGCTCCTCGTCGTCGCCGCCCAGCCGGATGGCGCCGTAGCGGCTGAAGAACAGAAACAGCACGAAAAATAGGAAGGAGGCGACCGCCAGGATGTAGAACCAGCCGAAATTGGCGACGATGCCGGCCTGCAGTGCGGCAAGCGCGGCCGACATCGTGTCGGTGAAAAGTACGGTCAGCAGGACCAGGACGACGACGAACCCGGCCGAAATGTAGAAGACCGGGCGATTGAGATCTGGATCACTTCGGGCGAGTGCGGGCACCTGCAACGAAATCCTCCCTAGGGTTGAAGGCCGGCAGCGTCGGATGCCAGGCGGCGTCTAGTCCGCCGCCCAGGCCCGGGAGCGCTCGACGGCGCGTCGCCAGCCGCGCATGCGTTGTTCCGCTTCGTCGCGGCTCATCTTCGGCGTGAACACCCGGTCCTGCTGCCAGAGCGCGCTCAGTTGCCCGGGATTGTGCCAGACACCGGTGGCGAGACCGGCCAGGTACGCCGCGCCGAGCGCGGTCGTCTCCTGCACCACCGGACGCACCACGGGCACACCGAGCAGATCGGCCTGGAATTGCATCAGCAGATCGTTGGCTGCGGCGCCGCCGTCCACGCGCAACTCCGCCAGGCGGTTGCCCGCGTCCTGTTCCATGGCGCGCAGAACGTCCGCCGATTGGAAGGCGATGGATTCGAGTACGGCGCGCGCCAGATGCGCCGCAGTGGTGCCGCGCGTCAGGCCGTACATCGCCCCGCGCGCAT
>QGUL01000530.1 GCA_003242425.1 Pseudomonadota bacterium
ACGAGCCTTTCAAACATGGGTTTCGGCTGCCTTGCCCGGCGGTTCCGTAAAGTGGACTGGGGACGGGATAGATGCCCGTTGTCCGGTGGGCAATCAATTTCGGGTCGCCAAGGGAAATCCCGTTCGCGGCAAGCATAAAGTTACGGTTCGTAAATCCGGCAAACAACTGATCGTCGATACCGGTGTGATTCGCTGTGCGGTAAATACGCTCGGAAAAACTGTATTCGAATCCATCACACGTGGACGTAAGGTGATTGCGAAAGATGCACGGTTCATTGGTCAACGTCAGTCGGCCGCCGAGATCGTCGTCGGTGAACCTTTGATCGTCAGCAATTTTCAAGCATTTATTCAGACCGCAAAAATCGAACAAGATGGCCCGGTTCGCGCAACAATCAAACTTGATGGTGTCCACCAAGACGATCAGGGCAAGCAGTGGCTCCCCTTTAGTTTGCGATTGTATTTTTATGCCGGTGGTGATTCGGTAAAAATCAGTCACACCTTTATATACGATGGCGACGAGAATAAAGATTTCATCCGCGCTATGGGGCTGAGATTCGACGTTCCGCAACACGATGTTACCTACAACCGACATGTAAGATTCGTCGGCGAAGGCAAAGGACTTTGGGGCGAGTCGCCACATGGATTGACTGGTTTACGTCGCGACCCTGGGGAGTCAGTGCGTAAGGCTCAAGTAGCAGGATTGGAAACGCCGAAAATCTCGACTTGGGATAAACGCGTGAGTCAGCGCCTGCAATACATTCCTGTGTGGAACGATTACACATTGTCCCAACTAAGTGCCAATGGCTTCACCTTAAAAAAACGTACCAAAGCAGGCCATGCGTGGATTGATGCCGACCAAGGGCATCGCGCCTCGGGAGTTGCTTACGTCGGTGGAACCAAAGGCGGTGTGCTGTTTGGCATGCGTGATTTTTGGCAGTTGCATCCGACTCAGATCGATATTCGTCACGCGGGAACACCAGTGGCGGAGGCGACCCTGTGGATGTGGTCGCCCGAAGCGCCGGCGATGGATTTGCGTTTTTATCACGACGGCATGGGCATGGATACCTACCCCAAGCAGTTGGAAGGTCTCGAAATCACTTATGAAGATTACGAGCCGGGTTTTGGATCACCCCAAGGAATTGCGCGCACCAGCGAAATCACCTTATTCGCCCTAGATGCAACGCCCAGCCGAGAGAAAACCATCGAACTTGCCGACGCTATTCGTAACAACGGACAAATTATTGCGTCCCCACAAACTTATTTAAATGCGGGTGTGTTTGGTGGCTTGTGGAGTTTACCCAGCCGGAAGAACCCTATCGCAGCGAGTATTGAAGATCGCTTGCAGTGGTCGATTAATTATTACGCTAATCAAGTCGAGCAGCGGCATTGGTACGGATTCTGGAATTAGGGCGATGTGATGAACGCTTACGAAACCGATGGCAACGGTGGGGGTAACGATATCGGTGGCTTTGTTTGGGACACTTCCGATTAATAACGGGATTTAG
>QGUL01000527.1 GCA_003242425.1 Pseudomonadota bacterium
CGTACATCGCCCTCACCCTCGCGTCCCGTGACTCCCTCCCGCGCAGCGATCCGTATCCGCTCAAGAGCGGCGACAAGGTCTTCATCGTCGTCGTCGAGCTGGTGGCGACGGCCTCGGCGACGCCGCCTGTCGAACCGTCCGAGCCGGCGGTTCGCGCCGACGCCACGGTGGCGCCGGCAACAAATCGGGCGGCTCGTCCGGCCGCGCCCCTCATCGATCTTCCGGATCTGTCGGGCAGCCCGGATGACCTCGATCCGCTCAAGCAATTGAACCTGGGCAGCAGCACCGCGCCGCCGGCGCCGGTGACACCGCGCCTTCCGGAACAGTCATGGAATCACTCGTCCTCGCTGTCGGATCACTTTGCGCCGACGCCGATCACGCCGTATGGCGCTCCGGGTGCCGCGCAGGCGATTCCGGAAGACTGGGACAAGACGACATTCAACAAATCGAAACTGGAGCCCGCGCCTGCGGTGCCTCCGCCGCTGTCTGCTGGCCCGCTCGCTCATGGGTTGGGCGCGCGACCTGTTGCGCCACCGCCGCCGCCACCTTCGCATCCCGCGCCGATGGCGCATGCGCCAGCTGCACAAGCGGAGGGTGGCAATTTCGATTGGAATGCATTCCTGCGGGCGGCGGGTGTCGATCCTGCGACGGTGCCTGCGGACACGTCCGAGGTGCTCGGCCACATCATGCGCAGTGTGGTGCAGGGGCTGATCGAAGTGCTGCGCGCACGCTCGGAGATCAAGACCGAGTTCCGCATGCCCGTGACGCAGGTGAAGGTCTCGGAGAACAACCCTCTGAAGTTCGCTGCGAACGCCGAGGACGCGCTCGCCAATCTGTTCGGCCGGCGCAATCCAGCCTACCTGCCGCCAAAAGAAGCCTTCGACGACGCGCTCGCGGACGTGCGCTTCCATCAGCTCGCGATGCTGGTGGGCGTGCGTGCCGGCTTCGATCATCTGATGAGCCGGTTCGACCCGGAGCAGCTCGAAGAGGTGTTCTCGCGGCAGGGCCGGCGCGGCCTGTTCGGCTCGTCGGCCGCGAAGAACTGGGAAATGTACGTGGAGCGCTACAAGGAAATGGCGGCCGACCGCGATGAAACGTTCCGTCGGCTGTTCGGCGAGGAGTTCGCCCGGGCCTATGAGCAACAGCTCGCGGTGCTCAAGCGCGGGCGCGCGCCGCGTTGAGGGGAGGGCAATGAAGAAAGCGCTCGACGCCGCAAACGCCCGTCTGCCGGCACTGCGCGCACTGGCCGTGTGCTTGCTGGCCGTGTGCCTGCTCGCTGCCTGCGCTGCAAAGCCGCCCAAGCCTACGCCGACGCGTGCGCGGCTCGTGGCGACCGAACAAGTGAATCCCGATGTGTCGGGGCGTGCCTCCGCCATCGTCGTGCGCCTGTTCCAGTTGCGCAGCGAGGGCGAGTTCGCTGACGCGGAGTTCTTCGCCCTGTACGAGAAGGAAAAAGAAGTCCTCGGCGAGAGCCTGGTCTCGCGCGAGGAGTACGTGCTTGCGC
>QGUL01000159.1 GCA_003242425.1 Pseudomonadota bacterium
CGCCGATCAGACCGTCGTTGCCCAGCAGCCCGGCGCCGTGCTCGCGCCCCTCCAGCAGCTTGTCGATCAGCTCATCATCAATCGTCGGTTTGGTGCGTCTTGCCATGTCCCCCTCCTCGGGTCGGTATCATGGCTCAACACACAGAATTTGTTACACCCTCGCATAGCGGGAGCAGAACCGTTAAAGGCATGTTTCTGGAGCCTTCAAGCAGTTGCGGTCGAGCGGACCAAAAATTCGGTCAGTGCTGTTCCTGTATGACTCCGCGCCTTCTCGTGCATGATATCCTCCGGCGCCCCCTGCGCCACTAGTCTTCCACCACCTGTCCCCCCTTCCGGACCGAGGTCGATGATCCAGTCGGCCTCGGCGATGACGTCGAGATTGTGTTCGATCAGCACGATGGTGTTGCCCGCCCGCACGAGGCGGTGCAGGACGTGGATGAGTTTCTCCACGTCCGCCATGTGCAGGCCGACGGTGGGTTCGTCGAGCACGTAGAGGGTGTGGCGCTGGGCGCCGGCGCGTCCCGGACGGACGGCGGCGTCCTGTTCGGCGTCGCCGCGCACCTTGGCGAGCTCGGTGACAAGCTTGATGCGCTGCGCTTCGCCGCCCGATAGCGTGGGGCTCTGCTGGCCGAGGGTGAGATAGCCGAGGCCCACGTCCTGCAAGAGGCGGAGGGCGTGGTGGATGCCCGGATGCGCGGCGAAGAATTCCACCGCCTCGTCCACGCTCATTTCCAGCACGTCGGCGATGGTCTTGCCGCGGTAGGTGACGGCCAGCGTTTCGGGATTGAAGCGCTTGCCGCCGCAGACTTCGCAGGGCACTTTGACGTCGGGCAGGAAGTTCATCTCGATGCGCTTCACGCCCTGACCTTCGCAGGCTTCGCAACGCCCGCCGGCGACGTTGAAGGAGAAGCGCCCCGGGCCGTAGCCGCGCATGCGCGCCTCGTTGGTTTCCGCGAAGAGCTTGCGGATCGCGTCCCAGAAGCCCACATAGGTCGCCGGGCAGGAGCGCGGCGTCTTGCCGATGGGCGTCTGGTCCACTTCCAGCACGCGGCCCACCTGTTCCCAGCCCTCGATGGCCTTGCAACCGACGAGCTGCACGTCGCGCTTGTTGCGACTGGAAGCGCAGAGCTGCACGAGGTTGTCGTGCAGCACGTCGCGCGCGAGCGTGGACTTGCCCGAACCCGAGACGCCGGTGACGACGGTGAGCCGCTTGAGCGGCACGCGCACGTCGATGTGCCGCAGGTTGTGCAGATGCGCCCCTCTGATCCAGAGCGAAGGCGTGTCGCGGTCCACCGGGCGGCGCGCTTCGACCGGATGCTTGAGCGGATTGGCGAGGAAGCGTCCGGTGAGCGATTCGGGCGAGCGCATGAGTTCTTCAGCCGTACCCTGGGCGATGACGCGGCCGCCGCGCTTGCCGGCGCCGGGACCGAGGTCGATCACATGATGCGCGCGGCGGATGGTGTCCTCGTCGTGCTCCACCACGATCAGCGTGTTGCCCTTGGCCTCGAGTTTTTCCAGCGTGTCGAGCAGGATGCGGTTGTCGCGCGGATGCAGCCCGATGGTCGGCTCGTCGAGCACGTAGCACACGCCGCGCAGGTTCGAGCCCAGTTGCGCGGCGAGCCGGATGCGCTGCGCTTCGCCGCCCGAGAGCGTGGGCGCGGAACGGTCGAGCGTGAGATAGCCCAGCCCCACCTGTTCCAGGAAGCCGAGACGCGAACGGATCTCCGCCACGACGTCGCGGGCGATGGCGGCTTCGCGTTCGTTCAGCTTGAGCGTCTGGAAGCGGCGGTGCAGCTCGGCCACGGAGTATGCCGTCACCTGGGCGATGTTTTCGTCGCGGAAGCGCACGGCGAGCGCTTCGCGGTTGAGGCGCTGGCCGTTGCACGTGGGGCAGGCTTCGTGGATGCCGTGCTCGTCCAGCCAGGTGTCGATGATGCGGTCTTCCTCCTCGCGGCTCACGTCCTCGTCGAGCCTGAAGCCCTGCAGCTTCGCGCCCGTGCCGTAGCAGGCGGGACACCAGCCGTGCTTGGAGTTGAAGGAGAACATGCGCGGATCGGGCTCGGGGAAGCTGCGGCCGCAGCACGAGCAGGCGCGTTTGGTGGAGAACACCACTTGCGGCAGCTCGACCGCCTCGCGCGAGCCGGCGGCGTAAGCGGCGTGCAGGCGGTCGAGACGGTCGAGCACCAGCACGGTGCCGCGTCCGAATTCCAGCGCGCGCCGGAGGCCGGCGCGCAGTTCGGCTTCGCGCTCCGGCGAGACGACGATGTCGGCCACCGGCAGCTCGATGTTGTGCTCCCTGAAGCGGTCGAGCTTCGGCCACTTGTCCGTGGGACAGAACACGCCGTCCACGCGCAGGTGCGTGTAGCCCTTGCCGTTCGCCCACTTGGCGAGGTCGTTGTAGATACCCTTGCGGTTCACCACCAGCGGCGCGAGCAGGCCGATGCGCCGGCCCCTGTAGTCGCGCAGCAGGCGCGCGGCGATGCGCTCCTCGCTCTGCGGCTCGATGGGCACGTTGCAGTCCGGGCAGTACTGCGTGCCGAGCTTCATGAACAAGAGGCGCAGGAAGTGGTAGATCTCGGTCATGGTCGCGACCGTGCTCTTGCGGCCGCCGCGGCTGGTGCGCTGTTCGATCGCCACCGTGGGCGGAATGCCGAAGATCGCGTCCACGTCCGGCTTGGAGGCGGGCTGCACGAACTGGCGCGCGTAGGCGTTGAGCGATTCGAGGTAACGTCGCTGGCCCTCGGCGAACACGATGTCGAAGGCGAGCGTCGACTTGCCCGAGCCCGACACGCCGGTGACGACAGTGAAGCGCTTGCGGGGGATGTCGACGTCGATGTTCTTCAGGTTGTGCTCGCGGGCGTTGTGGATGCGGATGACGTCGGCGGACCGTGCGGCGGGTTCCTGCGCGGCCACGCCGGTGGCCGGCGTCCAGGTCTGCATCGCGCGTTCGTATTCGCGCAGCGCCTTCGCCGTGTGCGACCGCTCGTTCGCGAGCAGGTCGGCGAGCGTGCCCTGGGCGACGATCTCGCCGCCTTCGTCGCCGCCTTCCGGGCCGAGATCGATCAGCCAGTCGGCGGCGCGCATGACGTCGAGGTTGTGCTCGATCACCGCGATGGAATGCCCGGCGTCGACGAGCTTGCGGAAGGCGCGCAGCAGTTTGGCGATGTCGTCGAAGTGCAGGCCGGTGGTGGGCTCGTCGAACAGGAACAGCGTGCCCTTCTGCTTGCGCGAGGCGCCGCTCTTGGCGAACTCGGCGAGAAAACCCGCGAGCTTGAGCCGCTGCGCTTCGCCGCCCGAGAGCGTAGGGACCGGCTGGCCGAGCTTGAGGTATTCCAGACCGACGTCGACAAGCGGCTGCAGCGCCGCGCGCACTTCGTCGTGGCCGGCGAAGAAGGCCAGCGCTTCGCTCACCGTCATGTCCAGCACGTCGGCGACGGACCTGCCTTCGATGCGCACGTCGAGCACTTCTTCGCGGTAGCGCCTGCCGTCGCAGTCGGGGCAGCGGAGATAAACGTCCGAGAGGAACTGCATCTCCACGTGCTCGAAGCCGCTGCCGCTGCAGGTGGGGCAGCGGCCGTTGCCGGCGTTGAAGCTGAAGGTGCCGGCGGTGTAGCCGCGTTCCTTGGCGAGCGGCACGGCGGCGTAGCGCTTGCGGATGGCGTCGAAGGCGCCGACGTAGCTCGCCGGGTTGGAACGCGCGCTCTTGCCGATGGGCGACTGATCGACGAAGACCACGTCGTCGATCAGTTCCGCACCGCGCAGCTCGCGGTGCGCGCCGGGCGCTTCGGTGGGCTTGCCCTTGGCTTTCAGCAGCGCCGGATGCAGCACGTCCTGGATGAGGGTGGACTTGCCCGAGCCCGACACGCCGGTGATGCACACCAGATGATGGAGCGGCAGACGCAGGTCGATGTTCTTGAGGTTGTGCTCGGCCGCGCCCAGCAGTTCGATGCAGGGCGTGTCGGGACCGGGCGTGCGCGGCGCGAGACCCGAGTCGGCGCGCTTGCGGCCGCTCAGATATTCGGCGGTGAGCGTGTCCGCGTCGCGCAGTCCGGCGGCCGGGCCGTAATAGACGATCTCGCCGCCGCGTTCGCCGGGGCCGGGGCCCATGTCGAGGATGCGGTCGGCGGCGTACATGATCTGCGGATCGTGCTCCACCACCACCAGCGAGTTGCCCGCGTCGCGCAGGCGGTGCATCACTTCGATGACGCGGCCCATATCGCGCGGATGCAGGCCGATGGAGGGTTCGTCCAGCACGAACAGCGTGTTGACGAGCGAGGTGCCGAGCGCGGTGGTGAGGTTGATGCGCTGCACTTCGCCGCCGGAGAGCGTGCGCGACTGACGGTCGAGGGTGAGATAGCCGAGGCCCACTTCGCAGAGATAACCGAGCCGCGCGCGGATCTCCTGCAGCAGCAGATCGGTGGCCTGGTCGAGCTCGCCCTCGAACTTCAGCGCGGCGAAGAAATCGCGCACGCGCGAGATCGGCAACAGCATCAGGTCGTGCACGCTGAGGCCGGGCAGGGCGTCGAGCTGTTCCTCGCTCCATTCGACTCCGACCGGGCGGAAGCGCCCGTGGCCGGCGAGCGCGGCATCCGCTTCCGCTTTGGTGCCGATGCGCCAGAGCAGGTTTTCGGTCTTGAGGCGCGCGCCGTTGCAGCACTCGCAGAGCGTATAGGCCCGGTACTTCGACAAGAGCACGCGGATGTGCATCTTGTAGGCCTTGCCCTCCAGCCACTTGAAGAAATTGCGCACGCCGTACCACAGCGCGGGCCAGGACTCGTCCCAGCTCTTCCAGCCTTCCTCGCCCTCCATCACCCAGCGCTTGGCTTCCTCGGACAGCTCGCGGTAGGGCACGTCGAGCGGAATGCCGCGCCGCTTGGCGTATTTCACCAGGTCGTCCTGGCATTCCCTGAAGCTTTCCGTCTGCCAGGGGCGGACGGCGCCTTCGCGCAGCGTCTTGCTCTCGTCGGGGATGACGAGCCCGAAATCGATGCCGATCACCCGCCCGAAGCCGCGGCAGCATTCGCAGGCGCCGATGGGCGAGTTGAAGGAGAAGTGCGAGGGCGTGGGGTCGGAATAATGGATGTCGCAATGCGCGCAATGCAGGTCCGAGCTGTAGCGCCAGCAGTCCTTGGCCGTGCCTTCGTCGTCGACCACATAGATCGAGACGGGGCCCTGGCCCAAGCGCCGTCCTCTTACACAAATTTAAACTTGCCACA
>QGUL01000160.1 GCA_003242425.1 Pseudomonadota bacterium
GTGGCCCTGCTGTACCTCGTCGCGTCGGTGCTGTTCATCCTGACGCTCAAGGGCCTGTCTCACCCCACCACGTCCCGCCGCGGCAACCTGTTCGGCATGATCGGCATGGCGATCGCCGTGCTGACCACGTTCTCGATGACGCAGAACCTGGTACCGATCATCGTCGCGCTGGTCATCGGCGGCGCCATCGGCGCGGTCATCGCCAAGAAGGTCGAAATGACCCAGATGCCCGAGCTGGTCGCCGCCATGCACTCGCTGGTCGGTCTGGCCGCGGTGTTCATCGCCATCTCGGTGATCAACAACCCGACGGCGTTCAACCTGCCGGCCGAGATTCCCGCGGGCAACAAGCTGGAGTTGTTCATCGGCACCTTCGTGGGCGCGATCACCTTCTCCGGCTCGATCATCGCCTTCGGCAAGCTGGCCGGCCTGGGCAAGAAGTTCCGCCTGTTCTCCAGCGCGCCGATCGTGTTCCCGGGCCAGCACTGGGTGAACCTGCTGCTCGCCATCGCCATGATCGGCTTCGGCATCGCGTTCTTCGTGTCCTCGCCGGATAGCCACTGGACGCCCTACATCATCATGACCGCCATCGCCTTCGTGCTGGGCGTGCTGATCATCATCCCGATCGGCGGCGCCGACATGCCGGTGGTGATCTCGATGCTGAACAGCTACTCCGGCTGGGCGGCCGCGGGTATCGGCTTCTCGCTCAACAACTCGCTGCTGATCATCGCCGGTTCGCTGGTCGGCTCCTCGGGCGCGATCCTGTCCTACATCATGTGCAAGGCCATGAACCGCTCGTTCATCAGCGTCATTCTCGGCGGCTTCGGCGCCGAGGGCGGCGCCGCGGCGGACGGCGGCGAGCAGAAGACGGTGCGTTCCGGTTCGGCCGAGGACGCGGCCTTCCTCATGTCCAACGCCGACAGTGTCATCATCGTGCCCGGTTACGGCCTGGCGGTGGCGCGTGCCCAGCACGCCGTGAAGGAAATGGCCGAGAAGCTGCAGGCCAAGGGCGTGCAGGTGCGTTACGCCATCCACCCGGTCGCGGGCCGCATGCCCGGCCACATGAACGTGCTGCTCGCGGAATCGGAAGTGCCCTACGACCAGGTCTTCGAAATGGAAGACATCAACAGCGACTTCAGCGACACCGACGTGGTGTTCGTGCTCGGCGCGAACGACGTGGTGAACCCGCTGGCGCTGGAGAAGGGCAGCCCGATCTACGGCATGCCGATCCTCGAAGCGCACAAGGCGCGTACCGTGCTGGTGAACAAGCGCTCGATGGCGGCCGGTTATGCCGGTATCGACAACCCGCTGTTCTACATGGACAAGACCATGATGGTCTTCGGCGACGCCAAGAAGGTCGTGGAAGACATCGTCAAGGCGCTCGACGACTACTGATAGACGGCCGATCGCACTTGCGCAAAAAGGGAGCCTCCGGGCTCCCTTTTTTTGTGTCCGGATCGGGCCGCGGCGCCTGAACGGCGTGCGGTACCCGGGCGGCGTCCGCGTTTCGGGTCGCGGGCTGTGCGGGCCGGACGCCGGTCCGTGCGGAAATGGCTTTTGTCCTGGCCGCGCCCGGTGCAAACTGCTGCGCGGTGCGGACGGGTATGCGCCGCTTTCGGGGCTGTCGCCATGGAAATACTCATACTGCTATTCCTCATCCTGTTGAACGGCGCCTTCGCCATGTCGGAGATGGCGGTGGTGTCCTCGCGCAAAGTGCGCCTGCAGCAGTGGGCCGAGGACGGGCGCAAAGGGGCGCAGACGGCGCTGGCCCTGGCCAAAGAGCCTTCGAACTTTCTCTCCACCATCCAGGTCGGCATCACCGTCATCGGCGTCACCATGGGGGCGTTCGGCGAGGCGGCGCTCTCGCGCGACGTGGCCGCATGGCTCGCGCGCTGGCCGCTGTTCGCCGAGGCCGCGCAGCCCCTCGGCACGGCGATCGTGGTCATTTGCATCACGCTCGCCTCGCTCATCATCGGCGAGCTCGTGCCCAAGCGCCTCGCGCTGCTCAACCCCGAAGCCATTGCCAGCGCCGTCGCCCGGCCGATGCGCATGCTCTCGGCGCTCGCCTATCCCGTGGTGCGCATATTGAGCCTCGCGACCGAGGGCACGCTGAAACTGCTGCGGCTGCGCGAGAGCACCGAGCCGCCGGTCACCGAGGACGAGATCCAGGCGATGATGGAGCAGGGCGCGGAGGCCGGCGTGTTCGAGGAACATGAACAGGCGCTGGTGAAGCGCGTGTTCCGCATCGACGAAATGCGCGTCACCGGCGTGATGACCCCGCGCAGCGACATCGTCTACGTCGACCTCGACGAGGACCTGCAGACCAACATGCAGCGCATCGCGCAGAGCAATCACTCGCGCTTTCCGGTGGTGCGCGGCGGGCCGGAGAATGTGATCGGTTTCGTGCCGGTCAAGGGACTGATCGAGGACGCGGTCGCGGGCCGGCCCTTCGACATCGCCTCCAAGCTCGTCAAGCCGCTGTTCGTGCCGCAGACGCTCACGGTCATGGAGACGGTGGAGGCGTTCAAGAAGCACCGTCAGACCATGGCGATCGTGGTCAACGAATACGGCGAAGTGCAGGGTCTGGTGACGCTCAACGACGTCATGGAAGCGCTGGTCGGCGACATCGCCACGCTCGACGAGGACGCCGAACGCGACATCGTCGAGCGCAGCGCCGGCTCGTGGCTCGTCGAAGGCGGAGTGTCGATCGAGCGCTTCAAGGACGTGCTCGATATCGAAGAGGAGCTGCCGGAGGAGGATACGGGCGAGTACCACACCATCGGCGGCTTCGTGATGATGCAGCTCGGGCGCGTGCCGCTCGCGGGCGACAAGTTCCGCTGGGGGCAGTACGAGTTCGAAGTGGTGGACATGGACCGCAACCGTGTCGACAAGCTCATCGTCAACCGCCTGCCGCCGCAGGAGACGCCTACGCCCTGACCGCTTGCCCCGCATTGATCGCACCGCCCGGAAGCGCATACACTCGGGCCGGTTTTTTGAGACAGGCAGACGATCATCGCTAAGAGTGCAGAAGCCCGCGCGGCCATCCTGGCGCGCCTGCGCGCCGCCAAGGCCGCCCATACATCCTCCGACGCAGGCGAAACGGAGGCGTATCTGCGCGCCCATGCACGCGGACCGCTGCCCGCGGTGGAAGGCGACCTGGTCGAGCGCTTCCGCAACCAGGCCGAGGCCATGCAGGCGAGCACCGACCGGGTCGCGTCGGAGGCCGAGGTGCCCGCCGCCGTTGCCGCCTATCTGGCACGCAACGGACTGCCGGCCCGCGGCTGCGTCGCGCCTCAGCTCGCGGCGCTCGACTGGGCCGGCGCGGGACTCGCGTTGCGCAGCGGCGCCGCATCCCCCGGCGACCCGGTGGGCGTGACCGGCGCCTACGCTGCGATCGCCGAGACCGGCACGCTGGTCCTGCTCTCCGGCCCGGACACGCCGGCCAGCGCGAGCCTGCTGCCCGAGACCCACGTCGCCGTCGTGCGCGCCGACCGCATCGTGGCGCACATGGAGGATGCCTGGGCGTTGCTGCGCAGCGAACGCGGGGAACTGCCGCGGGCCGTCAACCTCGTCTCCGGTCCTTCGCGTACCGCCGACATCGATCAGCAGATCGTGTTCGGCGCGCACGGCCCCTATCGCGTCCACATCATCGTTGTCGGCGACACATAAGCGCAAAACAGTGCGGAAAATCGGCACCAACTTCGTAGCTGTCTTTGCGTCTCGTACCCTTAAGCTGCACGCTGCGGCGCGGGCGGTTGCAAAGCGGGCCCGCTGTCCTGGTCAACGGCCGGCCGGTCGCGCTAATCTATGCCGTCGCCCTCGCAGCGCGAGACGCCGTACCTGCGGCCGGTGGGGCGATGCAGTGTTCGAGGTGGTCAACGTGACGAGATCGCATTCTCGTTGCTCAAGGCGGGAAGAGCCGTCGGGCACGATGCCCGACGCCGACGGCAATCCATGAATCAAACGCTGACGGCCGCGGTGCTGTTCGCTGACGTGGAAGGGAGCACCGCGCTCTACGAGCGATTGGGCGATGCCGCCGCGTTGTCGCGTATCGGCCCGTGCATGGCGCGCATGAAGGCGATCGTCGTGGGCGGGCAGGGGCGCGTGATCAAGAGCATCGGCGACGGCATCATGTGCCTGTTCCCCAACCCCGCCGACGCCCTGCGCGCGGCGGTGGACATGCAGATCGCACAGGCCGACCGCGACGACGGTCTGGCACTGCGCATCGGCTTCCATGCCGGCGAAGTCATCCTGCGCGACGGCGACGTCTACGGCGACACCGTGAACGTCGCATCGCGCATCGAGGAGATGGCCAAGGGCGAACAGATCCTCACCACCGGCCCGACCGTGGCCATGCTGCCCGAATATCTCAAGCACGGCGTGCGCCGCGTGGGACAGATCGACGTGCGCGGCAAGGAACTGCCCGTCGATTCCTACGAGGTCATCTGGCGCTGGAGCGAGGATCTGACCGTGATGGAGAATCCGGTCACCCAGCAGCCGCTGCCGAACGCCAGGCTGTGGCTGCGCTACCGCGGCCGCGAACACCATCTGAGCTGCGCGGACCGCGAGTTCACCATCGGCCGCGAGCCGGGCTGCGATCTGGTCACGCCGCAGCCGCGCGCTTCGCGCCTGCACGGCCGCATCGAATATCGCGGCGGCGTGTTCGTGCTGCTCGATCTTTCCGCCAACGGCACCTTCGTGCATTTCGACGGCGACCGGGAATTCCTGCTGCGCCGCTCCTTCGTGCCCCTGCGGGGCAGCGGCCGCATCGGACTGGGCTTGAGCACCACCGGCGCGGGTGCCGAAGAGGCGGTCGAATTCCGCTGCGAATAGCGCGGCCCGCAACCTGCTTCCGCGCCGAAAGCTTTTTCGCCATCGATACTTAGTCGACTCTTCGGCGCACAGGAAAATCTTTTCGCGCCTCGCGCGCCGGTGTCGGTTATGATCCGGCCCTGCCCGTCGCTTCTCCGCGCGCCTCAACTTGCGCACCGCGGCGGGATCGGCGCGACGCCGATCCGTACGGATTCGACCGCTCCACACGGTTCCAACAACGACGAGCATGGCGGACACGTTCTTTCTTCCCGGCTGGCCCATTCCCGCCAACCCGATGATCTGGGTGGGAGTGTTCCGGCGGGCGGGGATGCCCGGGGGGAGCGGGGCAAACGCCAATCTTGTCTTTCT
>QGUL01000161.1 GCA_003242425.1 Pseudomonadota bacterium
GGATGAGATCGGCCACTTCCAGGCCGCAGCGGCGCACGCACTTGACGATGTTCTGCGCCGCCGACACCGCGCCGGTAACGATGTGCACTTTCACTTCCAGACGCACGCCGCTCATGCCCAGCGGTTCGCGGATGCCGTCCTGGCCGTCGACCACGAACTCCTGGGTGAGGATGTGCAGCACCTGCTGGTCGGTCGGGATCGGCATGGCGCGCGCGGTCTCGATCGCGCGCTGCACGTCTAGCGGCGTCACTTCCTTGTCCTTGACCGCCACCATGCCGGTGGAGTTGAAGCTGCGGATGTGACTGCCCGCGATGCCGGTATAGACGCGGTCGATCTTGCAGTCGGCCATCAGCTCCGCCTCCTCCAGCGCGCGCTGGATGGCGTTCACCGTCGCCTCGATGTTGACGACCACGCCCTTCTTGAGGCCCTTGGACTCGTGCGAGCCCATGCCGATCACCTCCAGCGTGCCGTCGGGCTGCAGGTCCGCCACCAGGGCCACGACCTTCGACGTGCCGATGTCGAGGCCCACGATCAGATTCTTGCTTTCCTTGGTTGCCGGTCTCATTTTTGTAATCAGACGCTCCCCGCCTTCTTGTGCTGCGTTTCGAATTGCTCCAGGCCGGGCACGCGCAGCGCGAATCCGTTCGGATAGCGCAGGTCCACGTGTCCGACGTTGCCCCCGAGCTGGGCCAGCGCGTGGGGATAGAGGGCGACGAAGCGCCGCAGACGATTCAGCGCGTCGTTCGGCGTCTGGTCGCGTCCCAGCATCACCGTGAGCCGGGCGTCGTCCTTCCCCACGAGCTGCAGCCGCCACGCTTGGCGCGCCGAAAGTTCGAGGCGCGCGATCTCGAAACCGAGCGGCGCCACCAGTTCCGCGAAACGCCGGTAGTGCGCCGTCATCGTCGCCTCACGGCCCGCCGGCCCGACGAAGCGCGGCAGCTCGGCGTCCAGCCGCCCCTGGAAGCGTTCGCCGTAGGTGTTCACGAGCTCCTGCTCGCTCCAGCGCGCGAGCGGCCGGTGCTCTTCCACCGTGGCCACCAGCGTGTCCGGCCATTGGCGGCGCAGCTCCACGCGCCGCACCCAGGGGATGCTCTCCAGCGCCTCGCGCACGGCCAGCAGATCGACGCCGAAGAAATTCCCCTTCACGCGGCCGTCGAGGACCTGCTCGACCGCCGCGGCATCCACGTGCGCGAGCTCGCCGCGCAGCTGCAGCTTCTTCAACGGAAACAGGTGCGAATTGACGAGCGCGATCACCGCGATGCAGAAGACGATGAAGGCCGCCACCCCGTACAGGGCGCTCGCGGTGAGGTTCATCAATCGCGGGTTATGCCACACGCTTCCTCCTTATCGCCCCGTGTCGTCCGGCTGCGCGCGTGACTTGGTCGACGCCAGCGACAGCACGCGCAGGCAAAGGTCCTCGTAGGAAATGCCCGCATGGCGCGCGGCCATCGGCACGAGCGAGTGATCGGTCATGCCGGGCGCGGTGTTCACTTCGAGGAAATAGGGCCGGCCGTCGTGGTCGAGCATCAGATCCACGCGTCCCCAGCCGCTGCAGCCCAGTGTCTCGAACGCGCGCAGCACCTCCCGCCGGATCGCCGCCTCCTCCTCCGCCGGCAGACCGCAGGGGATGATGTAGCGCGTGTCGTCGGCAAGGTACTTCGCCTCGTAGTCGTAGAAATCGCGCGGCGTCTCCAGTTTGATCAGCGGCAGCGCCTCCTCGCCCAGCACCGCGCCGGTGAGCTCGATGCCTTCGATGAACGCCTCCGCCAGCACCAGCGGGTCGTAGCGCGCCGCCAGCTCGTAGGCTGCGCGCAGGTCTTCCGCCTTGCGCACCTTGCTCATACCGATGGAAGAGCCTTCGTTGGCGGGCTTGACCATGATCGGCAGCCCCAGCCGCGCGGCGACGGCCTCGAAGTCGGAATCGGCGCGCAGGATCTCGAAAGGCGGTGTCGGCACACCCGCCGACTGCCACAGGAGTTTCGTGCGCCACTTGTCCATGGCCAGCGCGCAGGCGAGCACGCCTGAACCGGTGTAGGGGATGCCGAGCACCTCCAGCGCGCCTTGCATGGTGCCGTCCTCGCCGTGACCGCCGTGCAGGGCGATGAACACGCGCTCGAAACCCTGCGCGACGAGCTGCTCGAGCGGCCGTTCCGCCGGATCGAAGGGATGCGCGTCCACGCCGCGGCTTCTCAACGCGGCCAGCACCATCTCCCCGCTTTTGAGGGACACGGCGCGCTCGGCCGACCGGCCGCCGTACATCACCGCGACTTTGCCGAACTCATTCATCACTGCGTTTGCCTACGATGCGGACCTCGGGATGCAGCGCGATGCCGAAGCGTTCGAGCACCGTCGCGCGGACGTGCTCGATCAGCGCTTCGATTTCCGTCGCCGTGCCGCGGCCCTGGGGATTGACGATGAAATTGGCGTGCTTTTCCGATACGCGCACGCCGCCGATGGCATAGCCCTTCAGACCGCAGGCCTGGATCAGGCGCGCGGCGTAGTCGCCGGGCGGGTTGCGGAACACCGAACCGGCATTGGGCAGATTGAGCGGCTGCGAGGCCACACGCGCGCTCAGCAGCTCCTTGATGCGTTGCCGCGCCCGGCGCGTATCGCCGGGGTTGAAACGGAACCAGACGGCGGTGAACCACTCGTCCTCGCCCAACCTGCCGCGCTTCGACGCCACGTGGCGATAGCCGATCTCGTAGTCCTCCGGCGTGCGCTCGAGGAGCTCGCCGCCACGCGTGACCACCTGCACGCGCGCCACCGTCTCCCAGGTCTCGGCGCCGTAACAGCCGGCGTTCATCGCCAGCGCACCGCCCACCGTGCCGGGAATGCCGGCCAGAAATTCCGCGCCTTCGTAACCGTGCAGCGCCGCGAAGCGCGCCACCTTGGGGCTCGCCACGCCCGCTTCGGCGTACACGAGCTCGCCTTCCATGCGCATCTCGCCGTGGGTGTTGTGCAACAGCACCACGGTGCCGTCGAAACCGCCGTCGCGCACCAGCAGATTGCTGCCCAGTCCGACGAACAGCACCGGCTCGTCCTCGGGCAGCGTGCGCAGGAAGGCCGCCAGATCGGCGATGCCCGTCGGCACGTAGGCGCGCTTCGCGCGGCCGCCGGCGCGCCAGCTCACGTGACGCGACATCGGCTCGTCGCGCAACAGGCGACCCTGCGGCGCGGTGAATTGGATCGGCTCAGTCATGTGCATCGCCTCACCGACCTCCTCCCAGCTTCACGACCTGCGCCGGGACGTTGCCGATCGATCCCGCGCCCATGGTCACCACGACGTCGCCGTCGAGCGCGGTCTGCATGATCGCGGCCGGCATGTCCTCGATGCGCTCCACGAACACCGGCTCGACCTTGCCCGCCACGCGTACGGCACGCGCCAGTGCACGCCCGTCGGCGGCCACGATCGGCGGCTCGCCCGCGGGATAGACCTCCGCCAACAGCAGCGCGTCGACGGTGGACAGCACCTGCACGAAGTCCTCGAACAGATCGCGGGTGCGCGTGTAGCGGTGCGGCTGGAAGGCGAGCACGATGCGCCGTCCCGGAAAGGCGCCGCGCGCGGCGGCGAGCGTCGCCGCCATTTCCGCCGGGTGATGGCCGTAGTCGTCGACCAGCGTGAAGCTGCCGCCGCTCGCGAGCGGCACCTCGCCATAGCGCTGGAAGCGGCGCCCGACGCCGCGGAACTCGGCGAGCGCCTTCTGGATCGCCGCGGCCGGGATGTCGAGTTCGCGCCCTACGGTGATCGCCGCAAGCGCGTTCAGCACGTTGTGCCGGCCCGGGAGATTGAGTTTCACCGGCAGTCTGCCGTCGATGCCCTCGCCCAGCGCCTCGAACAGCATCGAGCCGTTGCTGTGCCGGATGTTCTCCGCGCGCACCATGGCATCGGGCGAAAGGCCGTAGGTGAGGACCGGTTTGGAGACGAAGGGCAGGATTTCGCGCACGTGCGGATCGTCCACGCAGAGGATCGCGCTGCCGTAGAAAGGCAGGTTCTGCAGGAAGTTCACGAAGGCCTGCTTGAGCTGCGCGAAGTCGTGCTGATAGGTCTCCATGTGGTCGGCGTCGATGTTGGTGACGACCGCCATGACCGGTTGCAGATGCAGGAAGGAGGCGTCGGACTCGTCGGCCTCGACCACGATGAACTCGCCCGTTCCCAGGCGCGCGTTGCTCGCCGCGCTGGTGAGCCGGCCGCCGATGACGAAGGTGGGATCGAGTCCGCCCTCGGCCAGCACGCTGGCGACCAGGCTGGTGGTGGTGGTCTTGCCGTGTGTGCCCGCGACCGCGATGCCCTGCTTGAGCCGCATGAGCTCGGCCAGCATCAAGGCGCGCGGCACGACCGGAATGCGCTTCGCGCGCGCCGCGATCACTTCGGGGTTGTCGCCTTTCACCGCGGTGGAGATCACGACCGCATCCGCGCCGCCCAGGTTCTCGGGCGCATGGCCGATCGTCACCTGCGCGCCGAGCGCGGCCAGGCGTTCGGTCGCAGCGTTCGCGTGCAGGTCGGAACCGCTGATCTTGTAGCCGAGGTTCAGCAGCACTTCGGCAATGCCGCTCATGCCGGAGCCGCCGATGCCGACGAAATGGATGTGCTTGACCTTGTGCCTCACTTCGCTGCCTCGCTACAAATCTTTGCCACCGCGGCGGCCGCATCCGGTTTGCCGAGCGCGCGCGCCTTGTTCGCCATGTCCAGCAACTGCTCGCGCGTGAGCGCCTCCAGGCGCGCCGCGAGCCCGAAGGGCGTGAGCTCCGGCTGCGGAATCAGGATCGCCGCGCCCGCATCGGCCAGATAACGGGCATTGGTCGTCTGGTGATCGTCCACCGCATGCGGATAGGGCACGAGGATGCTCGCGACACCCGCCGCCGCGAGTTCCGCGACGGTCGTCGCGCCCGCGCGGCAGATCACCAGATCGGCTTCCGCATAAGCGCGCGCCATGTCGTCGATGAAGGCCACCGTTTCCGCCTCCACGCCCACCTTGGCGTAATTCGCGCGCAATTGCTCGATGTGTCGCGTCCCCGCCTGATGCACCACGCGCGGCCGCCGTTCGACCGGAATCTGTGCCAGCGCCTGCGGCACCACTTCGTTCAGCGCCTGCGCGCCCAAGCTGCCGCCGACGACCAGCAGGCGCAGCGCCCCGCTGGCGCGGCGAAACGCCCCCGCGGGCCC
>QGUL01000001.1 GCA_003242425.1 Pseudomonadota bacterium
GCTCGGGCTTGTGCCCCATGCCCGAACCCGCGGGCGTGCCGGTGGCGATGATGTCGCCGGGCAGCAGCGTCATGTAACGGCTGACGTGGGACACGATGCGCGCGACGCTGAAAATCATGTTGCGGGTGCTGCCCGACTGCATCGGCTCGCCGTTGACTTCCGAATAGAGCGCGAGGTTCTGCGGATCCGGGATCTCGTCGGTGGTGACCAGCCACGGCCCGATCGGTCCGAAGCTGTCGTAGCTCTTGCCTTTGGCCCACTGACTGGTGGCGAACTGCCAGCCGCGCTCGGAGATGTCGTTGACGATGCAATAGCCCGCGACGTATTTCAGCGCTTCGTCTTCGCGAACGTTTTGGGCGCGGGTACCGATAACGACGCCCAGTTCGACCTCCCAGTCGAGCCTGGTCGCGCCGGGCGGCAGCAGAATGTCGTCGTTGGGGCCGCTGATCGCGGTCGTCGCCTTGAGGAAGACCACCGGTTCGAGCGGAACGTTGAGCCCCGCTTCCTGCGCATGGTCGGCGTAGTTGAGGCCGATGCAGACGAATTTGCTGATGCCGGTATAGGGCACGCCGAAACGCGGCTCGGTGCGCACCAGCGGCAGCGACTCGGGCCGGATGCGGGCGAGTCTGGCGAGGTTCCTGGGTGCGAGCGTCTGCTGGTCGATGTTGCCGATCACGCCCGACAGGTCACGCAGCTGTCCCTGCGAATCGATCACGCCCGGCTTCTCGTACCCGTTCTTGCCGAAGCGGCACAGTTTCATCTCGCGCTCCCGTGCTCAAGGACGCCCGCAGGCGTAGATCCGTCGTTGTTCTTGCGGCAGTGCGACGCGCCGGCGCGCGAGCCTGCCGTTTTCCGCGCCCGCGCCGCCCTCCCCGCCGCGAGCCCGCCGGTGGCTGGCGATTCTATATCAACCGCGTTAGCCGCCTTTCGGCTTTCGGTTGCCGCTGAACGTCACTTTTTCGCCAAAAGCGTCAAAAACCGTGTGCGGAATGTCACGTCGCAGGCTGCGCCCGTCCCCCGCGGCTTTATGCTCATGGCATAGTGCCTCCGATAACAACAATACGAAGGCAGTGCCGGCCGGCGGTGACGTCTACCGTCGGGTCGAACCGGAATGAAAGACGAATGACTTTGGGTACGCCGGTCGCCGAACGGTCGCAGCGGACGGCGGCGGCGCCCGTTGAGGCCGCGTATGGATTCATCTTTCGCCCAGCATGCCGAGCGCCCGCGCGCGCCGGCAGCAGCGAAGGCCTTGCTCAGCCAGTGCAAGGCGATGGCCTGCAGCAAGCTGAGCGCCATCGTTGCCGAAGCACTCGAAAAGGTCGAGAACGACCTGTTCACCATGGCCGCCGAGTGCGCCTCGCCCGCCGAGCAGCAGATCCTGCTCGAGGCCATGGCGCAACTGCGCGAACACCGCGCCGAAATCCAGAAGACTTTCGACCGCTGCTTCGCCGAACTCTACGAACAGCGCGTCAACGGCACTCCCGCCTCTTCGACTTCCCAGGAGCTGAGCCTGGAGAACCTCCAGCTCGTCGACGAGAACGAGATGGAGGAATCGCTCACGATCAGCGAACTGGCGCGCAAGACCAAGAACCGCATCGATCCCGATCAGCTGCTCGGCATCCAGGTGCGCTTCGGCCACCTACTCGCGCGCGAGAACCTCGATGACGAAGGCAACCCGCTGGCGCCGGAGGCGGTGTTCAAGGCCCTGAAACAGGCCTGCGCGCGCATCCCCGGCAGCTTCGCCGTCAAGCGCTCGCTGCTGACCGCAGTGCAACCCTACATCGCCAGCGGCATGGACACCGTCTATGCCGACGTCAACCGCAACCTCATTTCGCACCACGTGGTGCCGCGCATCAAGCATCGCGTCCAGCGCGCCGCGGACAAACCGGTCGGCGGCGCGCCCGCGGGCGGCGGCCTGAGCCAGATGCTGGCCAACCAGCCGCTGCACACGAGCCAGGTGATGCCGCTGTCGCAGCTCGCACCGGCGGGCGGCATGCCGCTCAACCCGGCCATGGCGATGACCGCGCCGCTCGATCTGTCGGCGCTCCTCGCCGCGGTCATGAACGGTCCGGGTGCCGCACGCCAGCACGCGGCGATGATGTTCGCCGACCCGGCCGCCTACAAGCTCGACAAGGTCATGGAGACGCCGGCCTCGCCGGAACTGTTGGCCTCGCTGTCGAGCCTGCAGGCGAACATGAGCATGACCGGCAACTTCGCGCCGGGCAATTTGCTCGCCGGACTGGACCAGCAGGTCAAGAGCCGCAGCCATCCGCTCGACCAGCTCACCATCGAACTGGTCACGATGGTGTTCGACTACATCCTCAACGACAGCGACGTACCCGACACCGTCAAGGCGGAAATCGCCCGGCTGCAGATCGTTGCGGTGAAGGCCGCGTTGCTCGACCGCACCTTCTTCGCCCGCCGGCAGCACCCCATGCGCCGGCTGCTCGACCGTATCGCCGAGGCGGGCCAGGACCCGGACATCGACACCGGTGCCGATTCCGAATTCATCCACGGCCTGCGCGCCATCGCCAATCAGGCGATCAACGCCTTCGACGACGATCTGGCGATTTTCGAAACGGCGCTGGAACAGCTCGAACAGCTCGTCAATCAAGTCACGCAGGCGCAACGCAGCAAGGTCGAGACCGCGACGCTGAAGCTCGCGCGCGAGGAGCTGACTCAGATGGCCGAGGCGGAGGCGCGCGCCGCCTTGCACCGCTATGTGAGCCGCCGCACGCCGGCTTTCGTGCGGGACTTCCTCTACACCTGGTGGACGCAGGTGCTGGCGCACGCGCGCGTGGCCGAGAACGAGGCGCAGTGGCAGGAAGCCTTGGAAATCGCGGAAGCGCTCACCTGGAGCGTCTCCCCGCTGCGCAGCACCGACGTACAACGCCTCGCCGCCCTGCTGCCGCAGCTCATGCGCGGGCTGATGTACGGCATGAACGTCGTCGCCATGCCGCCCGAGGCGCGCGAAGCCTTCTTCAACCGCCTCATGGAAACCCATACTGCGGCGGTGCACGCCGCCAAAGCGGCGCGCACGCCGGAACCTGAGCCGGCGGACGATGCGGAAGGGGAATGGGCCGGGCAACCTGAGACGCCCGCAACGCCGGAGGCCGCCGCGCTGCTGGACGGTGACGACCTGCTGCTGCATACCGTACGCTCGCTCGAGCGCGGCGCCCTGGTCGACTTCTACGACGACGGCGAGGATGCGCCGCCCAAGCGCTGCAAGCTGTCGTGGATCAGCCCGAAGCAGACCGTGCTGCTCTTCACTTCCAGCGCGCACGGCGCCCGAAAATACACCGCGGAAGAGCTGGTCGCTTGGCTGCGCGACGGCAAAGCCAGACTGGTCGAGGACATGCAGGCGCTGATCGACCGCGCCGTCGGTGCCATCGTCGCCGAAAGCGAAGCGTCCTGAAGCGGGCTTCGGCGCCCGCCCTACTACCGCCGCGACACCCCCGGAAGCGCGCCGGTCACGGTGCCGCGCGGACGATCAAGCGTTCTTCCATTTGATGGAGCAGCCGATCGCCGGCCACTGCTCGCGCGGTCCCTGCCCCGTTTCCGCGATCTGTTTCATCGCTTCGAAGAGCTCACGCCGCGCGCCCGGTTTCGCTTCACGCCCCGATTCGTCGAGCCGGCCGTGATATTGAAGCTCCAGGTCGGCGTTGAAGCCGAAGAACTCGGGCGTACAGACCGCCCCGTAGGCCTTCGCCACATCCTGGCTCTCATCGTAGACGTAGGGGAACGGGAAACCGTACTCCTCCGCCACGCGGCGCATGTTGTCGAACGAATCCTCGGGATAATCGGTGAGATCGTTGGCATTGATCGCGATCGCGCCGATTCCCAGCGCGGCCAGCTCCTTGCAGTCGCGCACGATCCGCTCGCGGACCGCCTTGACGTAGGGGCAGTGATTGCAGATGAACATCACCAGCAGACCTTTGGGGCCGCGCACATCGGCGAGCCGGTAGCGTTTGCCGTCCACGCCGGGCAGATCGAAATCGACCGCACGCCAGCCGAAATCGCAGACTTTCGAAGATTCCAAAGCCATACCGTACCTCCTTACCGCTAATATTCCCGGGCTAGGTTACCCCCATCGATGCGAAGACGCACAGACATGAGCGAGGACGCAGGCCACGGCCGCATGCCGCGGCTCTACCACGACGGCCCGCTGTCGCCGGGCGCGACGGTCGAACTGCCGGAACGCGCGGCGCGGCACGTGCAGGTGCTGCGGCTGCGGGTGAACGACAAGGTGATCCTGTTCAACGGCGACGGTTCCGAATGGGACGCGACGCTGGCGCAGATCGGCAAACGCAGCGTCGTGGCGACCATCGGCCGCCGCAGCGCCGTAAACCGCGAAACGCCGCTCGACGTCCATCTCCTGCAAGGCGTATGCGCGGCCGACCGCATGGACCTTGTGCTGCAGAAGGCGACCGAGCTCGGCGTCGCGAGCATCCAGCCGGTCATCACCGCCCGCTCCATCGTGCGTTTGTCCGAGGAACGGCAGGCCCGGCGCCACCAGCATTGGCAGAACGTGGTGATCGCGGCCTGCGAGCAGTGCGGGCGGAACACCATTCCCGTCGTCGCGCCCGGCCTGGGCTTTGCCGAGGTTCTCGCCGCGCTGCCCGCAGCGGGCGAGCGCATCCTGCTCTCCCCGGACGGCGAACACAACTTGCGCGGTCTGCCGCCGCCGGCGCACGTCCGGCTGCTCATCGGCCCGGAAGGCGGTCTGACACCCGAGGAACGCGCGATGGCGGTGGCGGCCGGATTCGTGCCGGTACGCTTCGGTCCGCGCATCCTGCGCAC
This sequence comes from Pseudomonadota bacterium, assembly GCA_003242425.1. Classification (GTDB taxonomy): domain Bacteria; phylum Pseudomonadota; class Gammaproteobacteria; order Burkholderiales; family SG8-39; genus ZC4RG42. Next base: position 4,801 of record QGUL01000001.1, read on the forward strand.
CGAAACCGCGCCGCTTGCGGCGCTCGCCGCCATCCAGGCGCTCTGGGGCGACTGCTGAGGCCGCGCATCGCGAGCGCGCCCGCTTGCGGTTAGACTAGCGCATCGCCCAACCGTCTCTGACACGCCATGCCGGTCGTCCCGGACGAAAAATTCGTTTCCTGGTTCCGTTCCGTCGCCCCCTACTTCCATTCCTTCCGCGGCTGCACCTTCGTCGTCGCCTTCGGCGGCGAGCTGGTGGACGAAGGCCAGTTCGTGGCGCTCGCGCACGATCTCAACCTGCTGCACAGCGCCGGCATCCGGCTGGTGCTGGTGCACGGCTCGCGGCCGCAGATCGAGGCGCAGCTCAAGCAGCGCAACGCCACTTCGAACTATCACCGCGGGCTGCGCATCACCGATCCGGTGGCGCTCGACTGCGTCAAGGAGGCGGTCGGCCTGTTGCGGGTGGAAATCGACGCGCTGCTCTCGCTGGGCCTGCCGAACACGCCCATGGCGGGCGCGGCGATCAACACGGTGTCCGGCAATTTCATCACCGCGCAGCCGCTCGGCGTGCACGACGGCGTCGACTACCAGCACACCGGCACCGTGCGCAAGGTCGATGCCCAGGCCATCATCGGCTGCCTGGACGCGAACAACATCGTCATCATCTCGCCCATCGGCTACTCGCCCACCGGCGAGGTGTTCAATCTGTCCATGGAAGACGTGGCGGTCGCCACCGCCGCGGCGCTGAAGGCGCACAAGCTGATCTTCTTCGCCGACGACATGGTGCGCGACGCCGAAGGCAATCCGGCGCCCGAGCTCACCGCGGCGGAAGCCGAACGGCTGCTGCAGACTTCCGAAAAACTGACCGCGGACGCGCGCCTGTATCTCGCCCACGCGGTGGAGGCGGTGCGCGCCGGCGTGCCGCGCGCCCACGTCATCAACCGCAACACCGACGGGGCGCTGCTGATCGAGCTCTTCACCCACGAAGGTTCCGGCTGCATGATCACCGCCGACAAGCTGGAGCGCATCCGGCCCGCGACCATCGAGGACGTCGGCGGCGTGCTGCAGCTCATCGAGCCGATGGAAGCCGAAGGCATCCTGGTGCGGCGCAGCCGCGAGCTGCTGGAACAGGAGATCGGACGCTTCACCGTGCTGGAACACGACAAGCGCATCGTCGGCTGCGCGGCGCTCTATCCCTTTCCGAAGGAACGCGCCGGCGAGCTGGCGTGTCTCGCCATCCGGCCCGAATACCAGCGGCTCGGCCACGGCGAGAAGCTCATGCAGACCATCGAGCGGCAGGCGCGCGAACAGGGACTGGAAAAGCTGTTCCTGCTGACCACGCGCGCGTCGCACTGGTTCATCGAGCGCGGCTACAAGGAGGGCTCGGTCGACATCCTGCCCGAGGAAAAGCGCGCGCTCTACAACTGGCAGCGCCGCTCTAAAGTGCTGGTGAAATCGCTGCGCTGACGCGCCCAAGCGAGTTTATTGGAGATAACGATGGCCCGTACCGTTCACTGCATCAAACTCGGCCGCGAAGCCGAGGGTCTGGATTTCCCGCCGCTGCCGGGCGAGCTCGGCAAGCGCATCTACGAGAACGTGTCCAAGGAAGCGTGGCAGCAGTGGCTGCGCTACCAGACCATGCTCATCAACGAACACCGCCTGAATCTCGCCGATCCGCGCGCCCGGCAGTACCTCGCCGAGCAGACCGAGAAGCATTTCTTCGGCTCCGGCGCGGACACCGCGGCCGGCTACGTACCGCCCGGGAAGTGAGCTTACGGCCCCGTTCCCGGGGAGCGGGGCCGCGGGCGCTCAGCGCTCGTCGTCGAAGTCGGCGGTGTGGAGGTGGCGCACGTCGCGCCCTTCGACCATGTAGATCACGTACTCCGCCATGTTCTTGGAGTGATCGCCGATGCGCTCCAGCGCCTTGGCGACGAACAGGACCTCCAGACAGCGGCTGATGGTGCGCGGATCCTCCATCATGAAAGTGATGAGCTCGCGCAGAATCGAGCGAAACTCCACGTCCACCGCATCGTCCTGCTGCACCACGCGCATGGCCGCCTTGGAATCGAGCCGCGCGAAGGCGTCGAGCGAGCTGCGCAGCATGCCGACGGCCAGATTGGTGATGTGACGCAGGTCCACGCGCGGCATGTGCAGACGCTCCGCCTCGTGGATCAGTTTGGCCATGCGGGCGATCTTCTCGGCCTCGTCGCCGATACGCTCGAGATCGGTGATGGTCTTCACCACCGCGATGAGCAGCCGCAGATCGCTTGCCGCCGGCTGACGGCGGGCGATGATGTGGCTGCACGCTTCGTCCAGTTCGACTTCCATCGCGTTGACGCGATGGTCGTTCTGCTGGACGCGCTCGATCTCCTCCATGTTCCCGCTTTCGAGCGCGTCGATCGCACGCTGGATCTGCTCTTCCACCAGCCCGCCCATCTGCAGCACGCGCGTGCGGACGGTCTCCAGCTCCGCGTCGAACTGTTTGGACGTGTGTTCACTCATGGTTGCCTCCTCAACGCACTCGCTAGCATAGCAGCGCGTCTGTTTCCTGGGCAGAGCAATCAGGCGCGGCGCAGGGTTTCGACGCCGCCCGGACGGCCGAGCAAGAGCACGTCCGCGCCGCGTTGGGCGAACAACCCGCAGGTGACCACGCCGACGATGTTGTTGAGCGTGCGCTCCAGCGCCACGGGATCGAGGATCTCCAGCCCGGCGACGTCGAGGATGACGTTGCCGTTGTCGGTCGTCACTCCCTCGCGCAGGCGCGGACGCCCGCCCAGCTTCACCAGCTCCCGGGCCACGTAAGAGCGCGCCATGGGAATGACCTCGATGGGCAGGGGAAAGTTACCCAGCACATCCACCAGCTTGCTCTCGTCGGCGATGCAGACGAACCGGCGCGCCACCGCAGCCACGATCTTTTCCCTCGTCAACGCGCCGCCGCCGCCCTTGATCATGGCGAAGTGGGGCGTGATCTCGTCGGCCCCGTCGATGTAGACCGGCAACTCATCGACCTCGTTCAGGTCAAAAAGAGGGATGCCGTGCGCGCGCAGCCGCGCCGCCGTCTGTTCCGAGCTCGGCACGGCGCCCTTGATGCGCCCCTTGATCCCGGCCAGCTCGTCGATGAAATGGTTGGCGGTGGAGCCGGTGCCGACGCCGATGACGGCGTCGTCCACCACGTATTTGAGCGCTTCCCGCGCCACGGCGCGCTTCAGTTCGTCTTGGGTCATGGTGTTCGAATGGGGATGGGAATGGGAAAGTCGGGACCGGCGGCGGTGCCGCGGCGTCGCGCGCAAGGGCGGGACAGTCGGAGAATCGACAGGATTCTAGTCGGCACGGCCGGATTTGTCCGTTGGTAGCAAACTTGTTTTCATTATCGCGCGCCCGGCGGACGTAAAATCGTCGTACGCGCTGTCCCTCAGGGAGCTCCGTATGCGCCCTCGCAACCTTTATTCTTGGCTACTAGCCGCCGCCCTGACGGCAGGGGCGCTGCCTGCGTACGCGCAGTTGGCTCAGTCGTACACCGACCGGGCGCGCCAGGGTACGGATGAGGACCAGGGACTCGTCGTCGCGCCGCTCGGCGGTACGGGGCTGAGCCTCGACCGCAGCCCGCGTTACGGGGGCGGATTGCGGCTGCTGCCCAACAACAGCGGGGCCTTCGTCGGCTACCGGATCGGCAACTGGACGGTCGGCTCGGCCCTGCATCAGGAAGACGGGCATGCGGACCGCCCCGCCTGGCTCGATCTGGGCGCGAGCTACGGCTTCAACCTGACGCCCAAACAGCGCATCACCCTGGACGGCGGGGTCAGCCTGCGCGCCCCCGGCCCCTGGAATCCCCGCGTCCCCTCGCTGTCGCTCGCCGAGCCGTCGGAACCGGGCGCCGGGCTTCGTCTGTCCTGGCAGTATAACTTCGGCCGCAACCACTACTTCTCGACCACCCTCGGCTTCGACCACCGTTTCGATTCGCCCTGGGACGACGGGCCGGAGGCCGAGCGCAACGCCGCCACCTTCGGCACCTTCTACGGCTACCGCTTCTGGTGAGCCTGCCTGAGCCGCACGCGGCATGCGCGTGCGGCGCCCGCCTCATTTCTTCGGCACGTAGAGGTCGGTGATCGAGCCCAACGCCACTTCCGCCGCGAAGCACGGCGTTTCCGACAACGTCGGATGCGGATGGATGGTGAGGGCGATGTCTTCCATGTCGGCGCCCATTTCCAGCGCGAGCACCAGCTCCGCGATCAGCTCGCCGGCGTTCACGCCTACGATGCCGGCGCCGAGGATGCGCTTGGTCTGCGGGTCAAAAAGCAGCTTGGTCATGCCGTCGTCGCGGCCCACGGACAGCGCGCGGCCGCTCGCCGCCCACGGAAAAACGGCTTTCTCGTAGGCAATACCTTCGCGCTTGGCCTGCTCCTCGGTCAGCCCCATCCACGCCACTTCCGGGTCGGTGTAGGCGACCGAAGGAATGGTCATGGCATCGAAGGCCGCCTTGTGGCCGGCGATGACTTCGGCGGCGACCTTCGCTTCGTGCGTCGCCTTGTGCGCCAGCATCGGCTCGCCGCAGATGTCGCCGATGGCGTAGATGTGCGGCACGTTGGTGCGCTGCTGCTTGTCGACGGGAATGAAGCCGCGTTCGTTCACGTGCACGCCGGCGTTCTCCGCGCCGATCTCGCGGCCGTTGGGACGACGCCCCACGGCGAGCAGCACACGGTCGTAGAGTTGCGGCGCCGGCGCATCCGGTCCTTCGAAGGTCGCCAGCAGGCCTTCCTTCTTCGCCTCGAGCTTGGTCACCTTGGTCTTGAGGTAGACGGCCTCGTAGCGTTCGCGGATGCGCTTCTCCAGCGGCTTCACAATGTCGCGGTCGGCGCCGGGAATGAGCCCGTCCATCAGCTCCACCACGGTGATCTTGGCTCCCAGCGCATCGTACACGCAGGCCATTTCCAGGCCGATGATGCCGCCGCCGATCACCAGCATGCGTTTCGGGATATCCGGCAACGCCAGCGCGCCGGTGGAGTCGATCAGCCGCGGATCGTCGTAGGGGAAACCGGGAATGCGCGCCACCGAGGAGCCGGCGGCGATGATGCAGTAGTCGAAGGTGATGCGGCGCACGCCTTCGGCGCCTTCGACGACGAGCGATTTCGGCGATTCGAATTTGCCCACGCCCTGCACCACCGTGACCTTACGCTGCTTGGCCAGGCCGGAGAGACCTTTGGTGAGCTTGCCGATCACCGATTCCTTCCAGGCGCGCAGCTTGTCGACATCGATCTTCGGTTTGCCGAAGCTGATGCCGTGAGGCGCCATTTCCTCGGCTTCGGTGATGACCTTTGCAGCGTGCAGCAGCGCCTTAGAGGGAATGCAGCCGACGTTGAGGCACACGCCGCCCAGCGTGGCGTAACGTTCGACCAGCACCACCTGCTTGCCGAGATCGGCGGCACGGAAAGCGGCGGTGTAGCCCCCGGGGCCGGAACCGAGCACCAGCACTTCGGCGTGCAGATCGCCGGCGGACGCTGCGACGGGCGCCGCGGGTTTCGCGGCAGCGGCGGCGGACTGCGCCGGCGCGCTCGGCGCCTCGGGTTCAGGCGCTCCGGCCTGCGTCGGCTCCTCGGCTTCCAGGCGCAGGATCAGGCTGCCTTCGGAGACCTTGTCGCCGACCTTCACCAGCACTTCCTTCACCACGCCACCCTGCGGTGCCGGCACGTCCATGGTCGCTTTGTCGGTTTCGAGGACGATCAGCGAGGCTTCGGGCTCGATGCGGTCGCCCGGTTTGACCAGCACCTCGATGACGTCCACATCCTTGAAATCGCCGATGGAAGGCACCCTGACTTCTACGCTCATCGATAACCCCATTCGAGTGTGTGCGGTTCGCGCCGCCCTGCCGAACCGCGATCGGATTCGATTCCATCTTCGACACCCGTGCGCGCCGCCGCAGCCCGAACCCGGCCCCTCACGCAGCGGGCGTGCCACGCCGCCGGCGCCAAGAAGCGGCCGTCGCGCGCAGGCGAGAACCGTGCGGCTCCTCCGTCAAGGCACGGCAAGTCGGCGGCGATTGTCGCCGCCGAAAGGCGCCGTCGCGATTGAATCTTTTTCGCTGCCGCGATTGATCCTTTCAAAAAACGCAGGCCGAGCGCGGAGCGCGCACTACAGTATCGCGCGCCGGAAATCGGCCAGCACTTGCGCGAGGTAGGCGTTGAAGCGCGCCGCCGCCGCGCCGTCGATCACGCGGTGGTCGTAAGAGAGCGACAGCGGCAGGATCAGCCGCGGTACGAACTCCTTGCCATTCCACACCGGCTTCATGGTCGCTTTCGATACGCCGAGGATCGCCACTTCCGGCGCGTTGATGATGGGCGTGAACGAGGTGCCGCCGATGCCGCCGAGGCTGGAAATGGAGAAGGTTCCGCCCTGCATGTCGGCGGGCTTGAGCTTGCCCTCGCGCGCCTGCTTGGCCAGTTCCGCGGTCTCCCGCGCCAGCTCGAACACGCCCTTCTTGTCGGCGTCCTTGATGACCGGCACCACCAGCCCGTTCGGCGTGTCGGCGGCGAAGCCGATGTTGTAGTAGCGCTTGAGCACCAGGTTGTCGCCGTCGAGCGAACTGTTGAACTCGGGGAACTTCTTGAGCGCCGCCGTGCAGGCCTTGATGAGGAAGGCGAGCAGCGTCACGCGCAGGCCTTCCTTCTCGTTCTCCTTGTTCAACTGGATACGCAGCGCCTCCAGTTCGGTGATGTCCGCCTCCTCGTTGTTGGTGACGTGCGGGATCATCACCCAGTTGCGCGCAAGGTTGGCGCCGGAGATCTTCTTGATGCGCGACAGCGGCTGCACCTCGACCGGGCCGAACTTGGCGAAATCCACCTGCGGCCAGGGCGCGAGCTCCAGCCCGGCGATGCCGGCCCCTTGTGCGGGACGCGCCAGCGCGCCTTTGACGAATGCCTGCACGTCCTCGATGAGAATGCGGCCCTTGGGTCCGCTGCCCCGCACCTGACGCAGATCGACGCCCAGCTCGCGCGCGAACTTGCGCACCGAGGGGCTCGCATGCGGACGATGCCCGGGCGGCACGTTCTCGATGGGCAGGGGCGGAATGCGCTCGGGCTGCGCCTGGGTCGGCTTGACCATGTATTCCGCCGGGCTGGGCACTTCCACCGTTGCCGGCGCAGGCGCCGGCGCTTCCACCCGCGGCGGTTCCGCTTTGGGCGGCTGCGCTTCGGGCGCCGCGGCCTTCGGCGCCTCCGCCTGCGGCGCTGGCGCGGCGGCTTCGGCCTCTTCCAGCACCACGATCGGCGTGCCTTGGGAGACCTTGTCGCCGACCTTGACCAGCACCTGTTGCACCACGCCCGCCCAGGGCGAAGGGATTTCCATCGTCGCCTTGTCGGTCTCGAGCGTGATGAGCGATTGGTCGGCCGTCACCTGGTCGCCGGGCTTGACCAGCACTTCGATCACGTCGACTTCCTTGAAGTCGCCCAGCTCGGGGAGCAGGACTTCTTTTATTGCGCCCATGTTGTCCTCGCATGGCGCGCCCGCGCGCATCGCGCGCGGGCGTCGTTGTCGTTTGCCTCTTGTTCGAACCGGAGTTCAGACGGTCAAGGGATTCGGCTTCTCGGGATCGAGGCCGTACTTTTTGATGGCGTCGGCCACCACCGCGGGTTTCACCACGCCGTCGTCGGCCAGCGCCTTGAGCGCCGCGACCGTCACCCAGTAGCGGTCCACCTCGAAGTGGTGCCGCAGCCGGTCACGCGTGTCGGAACGGCCGTAGCCGTCGGTGCCGAGCACGCGGTAGGTCTTGCCCTTGGGCATGAACGGCCGGATCTGGTCGGCGAAGGTCTTGATGTAGTCGGTGGCGGCGACGGCCGGGCCTTCGCGATCCTTGAGGCAGCGCTCGACGTGCGACACGCGCGGCGTCTCGGTCGGATGCAGCATGTTCCAGCGGTCCACGTCGAGACCGTCGCGGCGCAGCTCGTTGAAGCTCGTGCAGCTCCAGATGTCGGCGCTCACGCCCCAGTCGGCTTCCAGCAGATCGGCCGCGGGGAGGACTTCGCGGAAAATCGGGCGGCGGCCCATGCGCGGGACGCGCTTTTTCCCCTTCCCCTTGGTGCTTTCTTTAAAGAGATATATCCCCTTGAGGATGTTCTCGCGGGCGTTCTTGTCGGCGACCTCCTCGATACCGGGATGGGCGTAGTTCTCGTTCATCACGGTGATGTAATAGAACACGTCCTCCTGGTTGGTCACCATGCGGCGCAGGCCGTCATGGATGATCACCGCCAGCTCGTAGGCGAAGGTCGGATCGTAGGAGACGCAGCTCGGCACCACCGAAGCGAGGATGTGGCTGTGGCCGTCCTGGTGCTGCAGGCCTTCGCCGTTCAGCGTGGTGCGGCCCGCGGTGGCGCCGAGCAGGAAGCCGCGCGCACGCTGGTCGCCCGCGGCCCATACCAGATCGCCCACGCGCTGCAGGCCGAACATGGAGTAGAAGATGAAGAACGGCACCGTGATCAGGTTGGAGTGGCTGTACGAGGTCGCGGCCGCGATCCACGAGGAGATCGCGCCCGCCTCGGTGATGCCCTCTTCCAGCACCTGACCGGACTTGTCCTCGCGGTAGTACGCCACCTGGTCGCGGTCCACCGGCTCGTACTTCTGGCCTTCCGAGGAGTAGATGCCGAGCTGGCGGAACAGGCCTTCCATGCCGAAGGTGCGCGCCTCGTCGGGCACGATCGGCACGACGTACTTGCCGAGGTTCTTGTCGCGCAGGAGCGCGGTCAGCAGGCGCACGAAGGCCATGGTGGTGCTGATCTCGCGCTCGTTCGGCTTCAGGAGCGCGTCAAAAGCCTCCAGCGGCGGCACCTCCGGCACGTTGTCGGCCTTGGTGCGGCGCTGCGGCAGATAGCCGCCCAGCGCCTTGCGCCGTTCGTGCAGGTACTTCATCTCCGGCGAATCCGCCGGCGGCATGTAGAACGGCAGCTCTTCCAGCTTGTCGTCCGGGATCGGGATGTTGAAGCGATCGCGGAAGTGGCGGATGGACTCCAGGTCCATCTTCTTCTGCTGGTGCGAGGTCATCTTGGCTTCGGCGATCTTGCCCATGCCGTAGCCCTTCACCGTCTTGGCGAGGATCACGGTGGGCTGGCCGACGTGCTTCACCGCCGCGGCGTAGGCCGCATAGATCTTGTGCGGATCGTGGCCGCCGCGGTTGAGACGCCAGATGTCGTCGTCGGTCATGCGCGAGACCATCTCCAGCAGCTTGGGATGCTTGCCGAAGAAATGCTTGCGCACGTAGGCGCCGTCGTTGGCCTTGTAATTCTGGTATTCGCCGTCGACGGTCTCTTCCATCACGCGCTGCAGGATGCCTTCATGGTCGATCGCCAGCAGCGGATCCCAGTACGACCCCCAGATCAGCTTGATGACGTTCCAGCCGGCACCGCGGAACACGCCTTCCAGCTCCTGGATGATCTTGCCGTTGCCGCGCACCGGACCGTCGAGGCGCTGCAGGTTGCAGTTGACGACGAAGATCAGGTTGTCGAGCTTCTCGCGCGCCGCGAGCCCGATCGCGCCCAGCGACTCGGGTTCGTCCATCTCGCCGTCGCCGCAGAACACCCACACCTTGCGGTTGGAGGTGTCGGCTAGGCCGCGCGCATGCAGGTACTTGAGGAAGCGCGCCATGTAGATGCCCTGGATCGGCCCCAGACCCATGGACACGGTCGGGAACTGCCAGAAGTCGGGCATCAGCCAGGGATGCGGATAGGACGATACGCCCTTGCCGTCCACTTCGCGACGGAAGTTGAGGAGCTGTTCCTCCGTCAGCCGGCCTTCGAGGAAGGCGCGCGCATAGACGCCGGGCGCGGAGTGGCCCTGGAAGTAGATCAGATCGCCGCCGTGCCCTTCATGCGGCGCATGCCAGAAATGGTTGAAGCCGATGCCGAACAGCGTGCCCACCGAGGCGAAGCTGGCGATGTGGCCGCCCAGATCGCTGTGCTCTTTGTTCGCCCGGGCCACCATCACCATCGCGTTCCAGCGGCAGTAGGAACGGATGCGCTCCTCGAGCGCGCTGTCGCCGGGATGGCGCTCCTCCAGATGCGGCGGAATGGTGTTGATGTACGCGGTGTTGGCCGAGAACGGGATGTACGCGCCTGAACGTCGCGCTTTCTCGATCAGTTTCTCGAGCAGGTAGTGGGCACGTTCCGGGCCTTCCTGCTCCAGCACGCTTTCGAGCGCGTCGAGCCATTCCTGGGTTTCGAGCGCGTCGGGATCGTTGGCGGCCGGGCCGGCCGGGATTTCGGGCACTGCGGACATAGAGACCTCCTTCTTGGTCGGGCGATCGGCCCGATCCGGTTAATTAAACCGGCCGCCGCTTGTGGCGACGCCGGCCTGTATCAAAAGCCCTGGAACTCACGCCCCGGATGACGGGCGGCAATTTTCGGGCGAGTTTAATCTTTTTCGATTTTCGTCTTTTGATAACCGGTTCCGGATTCTACAACCCACCCCGGCGGGGTCCAAGCGCTTTCGACAGCCGGGCAAGCTGCCGGTGCTAGAATCGCCGGCTTTCGTCAGCAGTCCCGTTTTCCCCGCCAGAATCATCGTTCCATGGATACTCGCATTCTCGACGGCGTGGCGCTGTCGCGCAAACTGCGCGCCGAGTGGCAGGGCCGCGCCAGCGCCCTGGCCCAGGCCGGCCATCCGCCCGGACTGGCCGTGCTGATCGTCGGCCAGGACCCGGCCTCGGCCGTGTACGTGCGCAACAAGATCAAGGCCTGCGCGGATTTCGGCGTGCGTTCCGAGCAGCTCGAGCTGCCGGAGCAGACCACGGAAGCCGAACTGCTGCGCCACATCGACCGCCTGAACCGCGACCCGGCCGTGCACGGCATCCTGGTGCAGCTTCCGCTGCCCAAGCATATCGCCACCGAAAAGATCATCCACGCCATCGATCCGGCCAAGGACGTGGACGGCTTCCATCCGCTCAACGTCGGACTGCTGGCGGCCGGCCAGCCGCGGTTCGTACCCTGTACGCCGGCCGGCATCATGGAACTGCTGGATGCCGCGCAGATCAACCCCTGGGGCCAGCACGCCGTGGTCGTCGGCGCGAGCAACATCGTCGGCAAACCGGTCGGCCTGCTCCTGCTGCAGCGCGGCGCGACGGTCACTTTCTGCAACTCCAAAACCCGCGATCTGGCGGCGCACACCCGCCAGGCCGACATCCTGGTCGTGGCCACGGGCAGGCCGAAACTCGTCAACGCCGACATGGTCAAGGAAGGAGCGGTGGTGGTCGACGTGGGCATCAACCGGCTACCCGACGGCAGCCTGGTGGGCGACGTGGACTATCAATCCATGCTCGGCAAGGCTTCGTACGTGACTCCGGTCCCGGGCGGCGTCGGCCCCATGACCATCACCATGCTGATGATCAACACGGTGCGCGCGGCGGAAGCCGCCTACGCCCGGGCGCATAAGGCGGTGAACGTACTCTGATTCCCCGCGCCCGGCACGCCGCTTTCCACGGATGGAGAAGATGAACCCGTTGCTCGATTTCAGCGGTCTGCCCCGTTTTGCCGCGATCCGGCCCGAACATGTCACGCCGGCCGTGGACGCCCTGCTCGAACAGAACCGCGCGCTCATCGCGCGGCTCACGGCGCCCGACACGCCGGCGACCTGGGACAGCTTCGTCCAGCCGATGGAGGACGCGCACGAGCGCCTGAACCGCGCCTGGGGCATCGTCGGCCATCTGCACAGCGTGCTCGACTCGCCGGCCCTGCGCGAAGCCTACAACACCAACCAGCCGAAGATCGTCGAGTACTACACCGAGCTCGGCCAGAATCTGGCGCTGTTCGAGAAATACAAGGCGCTCAAGGCTTCGCCCGAATACGAGCGCCTCGATCGCGCGCAGCGCAAGATCATCGACAACGAGATCCGCGACTTCCGGCTGTCCGGCGCGGAACTGCCCGAGGACAAGAAGAAGCGTTTCGCGGAAATCTCCGCGCGCCTCGCGCAGCTTTCGACCAGGTTCTCCGAGAACCTGCTCGACGCCACCAACGCCTACGCGCTCTATATCGAGGACGAGGCCGAGCTGGTCGGCATCCCCGCCGACGTGCTGCAGGCGGCGCGCGAGGAAGCGCAGAAGGACGGCAAACCGGGCTGGAAATTCACCCTGCGCGCGCCGAGCTACATCCCGGTCATGCAGTACGCCGACAACCGCGCGTTGCGCGAGCAGCTCTACCGCGCCTACGTCACCCGCGCGAGCGAGTTCGGCAAGCCGGAACTGGACAACACGCCGATCATCGACGAAATCCTCAAGCTGCGGCGCGAAGCGGCGCGGCTGCTGGGCTACGACAACCACGCCGAAGTGTCGCTGGTCGCGAAAATGGCCGAGTCGCCCAAGCAGGTGCTCGACTTCTTGAACGACCTCGCCGCCAAGGCTCTGCCCTTCGCGCGGCGCGACTGGGCCGAGCTCAAACAGTTCGCGAAGGACGAACTAGGACTCGAAGACCTGCAGGCCTGGGACGTGGCCTACGCCTCGGAGAAATTGCGCGTGCGGCGCTACGCCTTCTCCGAACAGGAAGTGAAACAGTACTTCCCCGAGCACAAAGTGCTGGAAGGCCTGTTCCGCGTCGTCTCCACCATCTACGGTCTCCGGATCCGCGAAGCGCAGGCCGAGACCTGGGACCCCACGGTGCGCTTCTTCCGCATCGAGGACGGCGAAGGCCGGCATGTCGGCAGCTTCTATCTCGATCTCTACGCGCGCGAAACCAAGCGCGGCGGTGCCTGGATGGACGATGCGATCACCCGCCGCGTCGTGAACGGCCGGGTGCAGGTGCCGGTCGCCTATCTCGTCTGCAACTTCTCCGCGCCGGTGGGCGGCAAGCCCGCGCTGTTCACCCACGACGAAGTGCTGACCCTGTTCCACGAGTTCGGCCACGGGCTGCATCATCTGCTCACGCAGGTCGAACATTACGGCGTGTCCGGCATCCACGGCGTGGAATGGGACGCGGTGGAGCTGCCCAGCCAGTTCATGGAGAACTTCTGCTGGGAGTGGGACGTGCTGCGGCACATGACCGAGCATTGCGAGACCGGGGAACCGCTGCCGCGCGCGCTCTACGACAAGATGATCGCGGCCAAGAACTTCCAGGCCGGCATGCAGATGGTGCGACAGCTCGAATTCTCGCTGTTCGACATGCACCTGCATTACGACTTCGATCCCGAGGGTTCCAAGACGCCGCTGGAGCTGCTCGACGAGATCCGTCAGCGCGTGGCGGTGCTGATCCCGCCGCCCTACACGCGCTTCCCGCAAAGCTTCAGCCACATCTTCGCGGGCGGCTACAGCGCCGGCTACTACAGCTACAAGTGGGCGGAAGTGCTCTCCGCCGACGCCTACAGCCTGTTCGAGGAGAACGGCGTGCTCGATCCCGCCACCGGCGCGAAGTTCAGGCAGGAAATCCTCGCCGTCGGCGGCAGCCGCTCGGCGCTGGAGTCCTTCGTCGCCTTCCGCGGCCGCGAGCCGCGCGTGGACGCGCTGTTGCGCCACAACGGCATGGTGGAAGCCGAGACCGTCTAAGCCGGGGCTTGTGCCCGCGTCGACTTCCTGACGCACTTTCCACAGCATTCGACGCACGGTGTGAAGGAACTCGCACCGTGCCGCCCGCCCTGCCGGACCGTGGTGCTATCATGCCATTGTCATTGCGTCCGGAGCACAGCATGCGATCCGCCTTGTGTACCGCGATCGCCGCCGCCCTGTTCGCCGGCAGTGCGGCCGCCCAGATGTACCGCTGGGTCGACGCCAACGGCCGCGTGCATTACAGCGACACGCCCCCGCCGCCTTCGGCCGTCAAGGCCGAACAGAAGCGGCTGCAGGGCAGCGTCGTGCCGAGCAACCGGCTGCCCTACGAGACGCAGCTCGCGGTTCAGCGCGCGCCGGTGACGCTCTATGCGACGCCTGAGTGCGGCCAGCCCTGCGACGACGGCCGCGCCCTTCTCGTGAAACGCGGCGTACCTTTCAAGGAAATTGCGGTCCGTGACGCCGAGACGCGCGCGGCATTGGAACGCGTATCGGGTTCGAACGAAGTGCCGGTGCTCGTGGTCGGACGCGACATGCGCAAGGGCTGGCTGGAACCGGCCTGGCATGCGGCGCTCGACGCCGCCGGCTATCCGAAGTCGAGCCCCCTCGCGGAACGGGCGCCGCAACCGCCTGCCGCCGAACCGCCGCCTGCGTCGCCTGCCGAAGCCCCAGCGGGCCCTTACACGCCCAAATTCTGAGCGCTGTGCCAGATCAACGGCAGGCGCGCGCCGCGCCGGGTATGCTTGGCGCATGAAGATCGCCACCTGGAACGTCAACTCGCTCAAAGTGCGGCTGCCGCATCTGCTGCAGTGGCTGGAAAAGCAGCGCCCGGACGTGGTCTGCCTGCAGGAAACCAAATGCGAGGACCACAACTTCCCCTGCGCGGAGCTGGAAAGCGCCGGCTACTTCTCGGCCTACTGCGGGCAGAAGGCCTATAACGGCGTCGCCATCCTCGCCCGCGTCCGACCGGCCGACGTGGCGCTCGGCATCGGCGGTTTCGAAGACGAGCAGAAACGCGTGATCAGCGCCACCGTGGGCGACACGCGCATCGTCTGCGCCTACGTGCCGAACGGGCAGGCGGTGGGCAGCGAGAAGTACGAATACAAGCTGCGCTGGCTGCGCGCTTTCCGCGACTGGCTCGCCGGGGAGCTCGGCAAGTATCCGAAGCTCGCCGTGCTGGGCGACTACAACATCGCGCCGGAGAACGAGGACGTGTACGACCCGCAGGCCTGGGCCGGACAGGTGCTGTTCAGCGAACCGGAGCGGCAGGCGTTCCGCGCCCTGCTCGACCTGGGCTTGCGCGATTGCTTCCGCCTCTTCCCGCAGCCGGAGAAGAGTTACACCTGGTGGGATTACCGCATGAACCAGTTCAAGCGGAACATGGGCCTGCGCATCGATCACATCCTCGCCAGCCCCGCGCTCGCGGAGCGCGCGGTGGCGTGCAGCGTGGACGTGGAGCCGCGCCGGCTCGAGCGCCCCTCCGATCACGCGCCGGTGATCGCGGAGTTCCGCTGCGAAGCTTCCACGTAAAGAAACGCCGTCCGCAGTGCGGACGGCGTGTTTGGGAACGGCGTCAGGCCGCTTTCCTCTGCTGCAGCCAGGTCTCCAGCGCTTCGGAGCCGCCGATCAGCCGGCCGTTGATGAACACCTGCGGCGTAGTCTGCGCGCCGGCGAGCGCGCCGGTGATGCGGCCGCGGGTTTTGTGCGGCAGCGTGAGCTCGATGTATTCGTAGCCGGCGTCGGAGAGCAGCGCCTTGGCCTTGGCGCAGTAGGGGCAGCCTTCCTTGGACAGCACCACCACCTGGTCGGGCTTGCGCGCGTCGGGATTGATGTACGCGAGCATGGTATCGGCATCCGATACCTCGAAGGGATCGCCGGGCTTCTGCGGCTCGATGAACATCTTCTCGATCACGCCGTCGCGCACCAGCATCGAGTAGCGCCACGAGCGCTTGCCGAACCCGAGCTCGCTCTTGTCGACCAGCATGCCCATGCCGGCGGTGAAATCGCCGTTGCCGTCGGGAATGACCTTCACGTGCTCCAGCCCCTCTTCCTTCGCCCACTCGTTCATGACGAAGGTGTCGTTGACCGACACGCAGTAGATCGCGTCGATGCCGTTGGCGAAGAACGCCGGGGCGAGCTCTTCGAAGCGCGGCAGATGGGTGGACGAGCAGGTGGGGGTGTAGGCGCCGGGCAGGGAAAACACCACCACGTTCTTGCCCTTGAACAGATCGTCGGTGGTCAGGGTCTTCCACTCGCCCTGTTCGCGGACGCGGAATTCGACCTGGGGAACGCGCTGGCCTTCTCGGTTTTGCAACATGTACTGTCTCCGTATTCAGTTCGTCGTCGATGACGACGAACTGTACGGACAGCAGTCCGATAGAGCCAATTTTTTGTCGCGATGCACCTTATAGGTTTTGGCTAAGTCGCGTGGGTTTCCTCGTGCTCGTCCTTGCCGCCGATGCCCAGTTCCTGGATCTTGCGCGTGATGGTGTTGCGGCCGATGCCGAGCAGCGTCGCCGCTTCGATGCGCCGGCCCGCGGTATGGTTGAGCGCGGTGACGATGAGCAGGCGCTCGAACTCCCGCGTCAGGCGATCCATGACGCCGGTTTCGCCTCGCATCAGTGCGCGTTCGACCTGCTTGCGCAGCGCCGTCAGCCATTCGGCGTCGACGTCCTGCTCCTCGCTCTGGCGCAGCTCGGGCGGGAGATCGGCGATTTCCACCACCTGCGCCGGCGCCATGACGGTGAGCCAGTGACAGATGTTCTCGAGCTGCCGCACGTTGCCGGGGAAGTCCTGCGCGACGAGGTAGTTCATCGCCGCCTCCGACAGACGTTTCGGTTCCACACCCAGTTCGCGCGCGCTCTTGGCGAGGAAGTGGCGCGCGAGCAGCGGTATGTCCTCGCGCCGGTCGCGCAGAGGCGGCAGGCGCAGGCGGATGACGTTGAGGCGGTGGTAGAGGTCCTCGCGGAACAGGCCCTCGCGCACCCGCGCCTCCAGGTCCTGGTGGGTCGCGGCGATCACGCGCACGTTGGCACGGATCGGCTGATGGCCGCCGACGCGGTAGAAGTGGCCGTCGGACAGCACCCGCAGCAGCCGTGTCTGCAGATCGGCCGGCATGTCGCCGATCTCGTCGAGGAACAGGGTACCGCCTTCGGCCTGCTCGAAGCGGCCGCGCCGCATGGACTGCGCGCCGGTGAAGGCGCCGCGTTCGTGACCGAACAGTTCGGACTCGAGCAGATCCTTGGGCATCGCCGCGGTATTGATGGCGATGAAGGGCTTGTGTGCGCGCGGGCTGTGACGATGCAGCGCCCGGGCGACTAGTTCCTTGCCGGTGCCCGATTCGCCGGTGATGAGCACGGTCGCGCTCGAACGCGACAGGCGGCCGATGGCGCGGAACACCTCCTGCATGGAGGGCGCCTGCCCGAGGATGTCCGGCGAGGCGGGCGGCGTTTCCAGCTCATCGCCGTCCTGCGCGCTGCCGCCGAGCGCGCGCCGGATCAGTTCCACCGCCTGGTCGACATCGAAGGGTTTGGGCAGGTATTCGAAGGCCCCGCCCTGGAAGGCCGCCACGGCCGATTCCAGATCCGAGTACGCCGTCATGATGATGACGGGCAGGGCCGGGTAGCGCTGTTTCACCGTCTGCAGCAGCTCCAGGCCGGAGCCCCCCGGCATGCGGATATCCGAGACCAGCACTTGCGGCGTGTCGCTGTTCAGCGCAGCGAGCGCGTCCTGCGCGTTGCCGAAGGTCCGGAACGGGATGCCTTCGCGCGCCAGCGCCTTTTCGAAGACCCAGCGTATCGATCGGTCGTCGTCGACTACCCAGACAGGTTTCATGATTCGGCCTTCGTGGCTTCGATCGGCAAGATGATGCGGAACACCGTGCGGCCGGGCTCGCTCTCGCATTCGAGCATGCCCTGGTGGTGCTGCACATAGGTCTGCGCCAGGGTCAGCCCCAGTCCGTGGCCGCCTTCGCGGCCGGACACGAGCGGATAGAAGATGCGATCGCGCAGCTCGGGCGGAATGCCGGGCCCGTTGTCGATAATCTGCACGTCCAGCGCAAGACGGTACCTGCGCCGGGCGATGGTGACGGCGCGCGCCACGCGCGTGCGCAGACAGATCTCGGCGTCCGGCTGGCCCTGCAGCGCCTGTGCGGCGTTGCGGACGATGTTGAGCAGCACCTGAATGAGCTGCTCGCGGTCGCCGTGGATCTCCGGCAGGCTGGTGTCGTAGTCGCGCCGCAACCGG
Organism: Pseudomonadota bacterium; assembly: GCA_003242425.1. Taxonomy (GTDB): domain Bacteria; phylum Pseudomonadota; class Gammaproteobacteria; order Burkholderiales; family SG8-39; genus ZC4RG42. The sequence goes on from QGUL01000001.1 coordinate 22,532, forward strand.
ATGCCGTTGGGAAACTCGGCGAGGATGAGGCTGCGCACCCGCTCCAGCACCTCGTGGATGTTCACCGGTCCCATGTGCGGCGGCCGGTGCGGCGTGAGCAGCCGGTCCATCAGCCCCTGCAGGCGATCGGCTTCCTTGATGATCACCTGCGTGTACTCGCGCAGCTCGGGACGGTCGAGCTCGCTCTCCAGCAATTGCGCCGAGCCGCGCAAGCCCCCGAGCGGGTTCTTGATCTCGTGCGCGAGGTTGCTGATCAGCTCGCGGTTGGCCTGCTGCTGGTGCAGAAGCTGTTCTTCGCGTTCGATGCGCAGATGCTGGTCGATGGCGCGCAGCTCCAGCAGCACGCCGTGCACCGGCTGGTCGACCGGCGTGGCGAGCACGTTGAGCTGCAGGCTGTCCTGGCCGGGACGGGTGAGCGTGACCGCCTGGTCCCAGAAGCCCCAGTGCTGGGTAATCGCCTGCTCGAGCTTTTCGACCAGGGGGCCGGCATCGAGGAACAGGTCGCCGAACGCCGCGCCCTCCAGCGAACGGCGGCTCGTTTGCAGCAGCTGCTCGGCCGCCGCATTGGCGTAGTGCACGCGCATAGCCTCGTCGAGCACCACCACGGCGGTGGCGAGCAGATCGAGGCCGGCGTACTGGGCAGCGGTCATCCGACCCTCTCCGTCGAGGGCTGGCGACGCGCTACTTCAGGTTGGCCAGCTCGCGCTTGATGGCTTCGATGTTCTTTTCGTGCTGCTCGACGGCTTCCTGATAGGGCTTGAGCCGGTCGAGCACCTTCTGATAGTTGCGTTCGTTGCCGTAGCGCACCGCTTCCTGCTGCGCGAGCGCTTCGCGCGCCTCGGCCAGCCGCTGCTCCTCGGCAGCCAGCTCTTCTTCGAGAATGCGCCGCCGGGCATCGTCCCGCTTGCGCTGCGTCTCGGCGTCGACTTTGGGGAAGTCGGAGGACCGCGTCGTCTCCGGCCGTGCCGGCGGCTTCGCGATCGGCACGACGGAAATCTCGCGGTTGACGACGGTGCAGTCGCGGCCGACGGTTTCCCGCTGCACATTGGTGTACTGCGGCCGGCCGTCCGGCCCGATGCACTTCCAGACCGTACTCTGCGCGTGCGCGGCACTTGCCGCCGTCAGCGCGGCGGCCATCCACAGTAGCTTGAT
>QGUL01000162.1 GCA_003242425.1 Pseudomonadota bacterium
GTTGCCCCACACCATGCGCGGTATCGAAAGCAGCGCCTGCTGCCAGCCGTATATGCGATAGACGCAGTAGGCGCGCATCGAGACCCGGTGTACGAGCAGCACACCGTTGGCGAGGATCACGTACCACAGCCAGGTGCCCTTCTCGAGCAAGGGCGGATAGCGGTAGGAGTCGGGATAGAAATGATTGGCCAGCCACATCCCGGTCACGGCGAACACCACCAGGTAGGCGAGCACGTTGACCAGGTTGGTGAGCAGCCCCTTGCGGTCGCGCACCAGCATGTAGCGCGTCCAGAAGCCGCGCATCCAGCCGAGGTTTTCCCAGCCCTGGAGCGTGATGCCGAGCACCCAGCGCGACTTCTGCCGGACCGCGGCACGCGGGGTCGCCGGAAAGAACTCGCGCACGCAGACCAGGTTTGGCGACGGCAAGGGACTGCGATGCCGCTGTCCCTGCACCCACACCTGCGCGAAGATCTGCGTCAGCCCGTACTGCTTCATACGGAAGCCGAATTCGTAGTCCTCCGTCAGCGAGTCGACGGAAAACACGATGTTGTTGTTCCGTTCGGCGATGATGTCGAAGGCACGCCGGCTGAAGGCGCACCCCACCCCGGCGGCCGGCAGGCTGCGGTTGAGGCGCTCGCGCACCGCGAGATCCTTGTAGTGCAGCTGCGCGAACTCGTCGATGTAGTGCCCGGCGGTGAACTGATACCACTTGGGCAGCAGCGCCAGCACGGGCACCTGCACCATGTCGAAACGCGGCACGAGCAGGTTGAACACGCGGTAACACAAAGGATGGATCACATCCTCGCAGTCCTGCATGACGAAGATCTCGAAGCGGATGCCGCTTTCGCGCTCGTAACGCCTGATACCCTGCAGGATCCAGTTGAGGCAGTCGGCCTTGTTGGTCGGCCCGTCGTGCGGCGTGACGATCCGGTGCACGTTCGGATACAGCGCGCAAACCGCGTCCACTTCGCGATGGGTGGCGGGATCGTTGGGGTAGGTTCCGACGAAGACGTGGTAGGCGTCGTAGTTCAGCGAGCGCACCATGTTCGTCAGCATGGGCCGGATCACGGCCGATTCGTCCCATGCCGGCACCATCACCGCGATCGGCTGCTGAGGCCGCGCGAGCAACGCATCCTCCGTCAACGGCACGCGCTTGCGCTCGACGAAAAGACGCCGGTAGACCCAACGGCAGAAGTAGCAGATGTCGAAGAAGAGGTCGTCGAGCCCGCTCAAGAGGAAGGCGACGCTGACGAATATCAGCAGCACCATCGCGAAGACCATCGCGATGGCAAGGACGTCGCTTGCGTCCATGGCGCGTCCTTCCTAATTCGCCGGCAACCGGGGCGGTGAGGACGACGCGAACTTCCAGGCCGCCGCGCGCGCGGTCCATTCCTCCAAGCACGGCCGTTGCGGCAGCGACAGCGAAATATCCTGGGGAACGAGCGCCTGCTCGAGAATGCGCGCGATGTACTCGGCAGCGTGGCCGTCTCCGAACGGATTCTTCGCTGAGCGCATGCGCCGGTGGGCGGCTTCGTCTTCGAGCAGCCAGCGGACGCGCTCGACGATCGCCCGCGGATCGGTACCGACGAGTACCCCGCCGCCGGCGGCGAGCAGTTCGGGCCGCTCGGTAGTCTCGCGCAGCACCAGCACGGGCACTTTGACGGCGATCGCCTCCTCCTGGATGCCGCCCGAATCGGTCATCGTGATCCACGCGTGCCGCAGCACCCAGAGCAGTGCGGTGTAATTGAGCGGTTCGCACAACACCAGCCGCTTCGCCGCCGAATCCTCCATGCCCTGAAAGCCCACATACACCGTGTCACGCACGATGCGGTTGGCGTGCACCGGCCAGACCACGCAGAGTTCTTCGCGTTCTTCGAGCAGTCTGCGAACGGCCTGGGCGATGCCGGCGATGCCGCCGCCCCAGTTCTCGCGCCGGTGAGCCGTGACGAGGATCAGCTTGCGATCACGCTTCTGCAGCAGCGTCGGCACGTGACCGAGCCCGCTGTCGATCAGTTCCGCGGCAGACTCCGCGCGCCGTTCGAGCTGCTCGCAGCCCCATAGCGCGGCATCGACGATGGTATTGCCGACGATATGGATGCGCTCGCGCGGCACGCCCTCTCGCCGCAGGTTCTCCGCAGCCTGCGCGGTCGGCGCGAAGTGCCACTGCGCCACTCGGCCGACCAGTGCGCGGTTCATCTCTTCGGGAAAGGGGTCGTACATCGAGCCGCTTCGCAGTCCGGCTTCCACGTGCCCGATGGGGATCTGCTGATAGAACGCGGCGAGCGCGGCGCTCAAGGTGCTCGACGTGTCGCCGTGCACGAGCACCACCTTGGGTTTCACGACTTCGAGCACGCCCGCCACTTCTTCGAGCAGGCGCGCGCTCAGATGAGACAACGCCGACGAGGAGCGGTTGAGATTGACACAATGGTCAGGCCGCATACCGAAGAACTCGTAGAGCGGCCAGGCCATTTCCTCGTGTTGTCCCGTGTGCAGAATCGCAACGCCGAGCCTGGAATTCTTCAGCGCTCGATACACGGGCGCCATCTTGATGATCTCCGGGCGGGTGCCCATGCAGATCAGCGCGACGGCGTTACCACCATTGGTCGTACGCCACACGGTCCCAGTCCCTCCGATGCCTTCGCCCGCACGCACTCGTTGTCCGTTCGTGCGCGGACGGCAGCAAAGTTCTTCAGTTACTCGTATTCGTGCGGCGCCTGTGCACAGGCTGTGCCAGACTTCGGAGTGCTGTGCATAAACGAGTTGTTTTCCAACGACATGTAAGCGGATTTGCGACATTCGGATAATCAGCGGGAGACAGGCCGTTGTAACTCGAAGCGACACGCAGCCCGTCGAAGGTGCAATACATCGAGCGCCTTCCGACCGCAAAAGGTCCGCTTTCCCCTGCACGAATCCAAAGACCCGGCCCAACCCGCATTCGGGTTGTAAGGATTGTCGAAAAGCCTTGGCCTTTTTGACGATGCTCGGCGCGGTTCATGCGAACATCGCGCACGCGTCAGGGAAGAGGATTTTCCAGAGCGCCGGACAAGCCGCCGGCGAGGCGAAGGAACGAGGCTCGCAACGCTAGCCCGTCACGACTTCGAGTTTTTCGCGCGGTCGGCTCGCCTGACTGGCGGACTCGGCGTACGCGATGGCGCAGATGTCGTTCACGTCCAGGAACATGAAGTCGCCGGTGGACTTGTGGCCCGGCACCAGTTGGATCACGGCGATCCGCCCGTCCTCGTCATGGTGGACGGCGTGTACGGTACCGGTGAAGGAAGTGCCCGCGCGCAGATGAAAGCGCATCTTCTGCCCCACGGGATCGAGCTGCAAGAACAGACGGTGCATGCAAGCGTTCATGGACGACTCCGCGGCGGTATGCGCATTGCGCATACCTATCTATAGCGGAATCGGCAGAACACTTACATTGGCCGAAGGTCGTACACGCTCCGTCCGCCGGACAGCGCCGCCGCAAGCGACCGCGGCGCCGGGGACCGCGACGCATCGCGCGCCGTGTCGGAACGGTTGCCCGGTGGCCTTTCCGCGAACCGGGTGCCGGGCGAAACCCACAGGGTCACGACTTCGTCATGCCCGACGAGATCGACGTGCCGTCTCGCTTCGGCCAGGGCGGCATGGTCCCCGCGTTCCAGCAGGCGGTAACGCAAGCCGCTGCGCTTCACTGCCTTCAGCAGCCGCGTCGCCAACGGCGTCGCGTCCTGCCACGACATCGAGCCGTCGGCCAGGGCGAGCGCCACATCGGCCTGCGCGACGAGGTCGTCGCCTTTCCAGCCGCGGCTGACGACGGTCAGGAAGGCTTCCTCATCGCCCCACTCCCGCTGGAGCACACGATGCGCCAGCGCGTAACGCTCGGGCTCGGTCTTCGTATCGCACACGAGCAGCGCACGCGCCTTGAGGGCGTGGAACAGCTTGAGCCCGTAGGCAAGCGCCTGCGGCGCTTCGGCCGCGCCGGGTGCGTTGACCGCGTAGTTGTCGCCTCCCCCCGCGCGGAAGATGTAACGGCTGCGTGCGCCGTCCCGCTCGTCGAGCACCAGGTAGGCCTGCCGGGCACGCCGGTCGTGAATGCGCAGCACGGTATGCCCCGTCGCATCGGCCATGTAGTGCAGCGCGCGCAATCGCGCCAGCACGACCGGACTCCAGTTGCCGCGCCGGCCGCCGCTGGCGCTCAATGCGAGCAGCGGCGTGAGGACTTCGCGCTCGAAATAGGCGAGCCGCCAGCCCGCCCGGTGTCCGGCCGTCCCGCCCATGGCGGCCGTTTCGCGTTGCAGCCACTCGTCCAGGCGCTCACGGATCGCTTCGTGGCGCCACGCGGCAAGTCTCGGTGCGCGGCTTTCAAGGCGCGTAACCATGTGTACCGCGGCGTCGATATCGAGATACAGCTCCGCGTAGACGCCGGGCGTCGCGTCGCGCTGGATGTTGCGGGTGGGCAGCGCCTTCCAGACGGATACGAGCGGCCCCTCCACCCACTGCCTCACCTCGGCCGCCAGTGCCGCCGAGGCGGAGTCGTTCACCCACAGGCGGCTGGTCGCGCCCGGCGACCAGCCGGGTGAAGCGGTGCCCGGCCGATAGGCCGGACCGCGTACGGCAAGCACCTCGTCCTGCGCGTAGGCGAGATGAAAAGCGTGGAAAAAGGTGCCCCCGCCCTTCAGCACGTCGATGCCCGGCGCCGAGGGCGCGCCGGCAATCGCCAGGGCGCGTGCCCCGCTTTCGTAATAGAGGGCCAGGCCCGCTTCGAGCGCGTAGCGTTCATCGAGCGTACGCGGCACTTCCACCAGCAGCCGGCTGCGCGGCGCACGGTTGAGAATGTAATGGCCCCAGCCGCGCGCCGGGCGCCGGTCGCGCAGGTACCAGTGGCCGTCGGCGCTCGCGAGCAGCGCGTAGTCGAGACTGCGCAACAGCCCGCGGGCGCGCTCGAGGCGACGTACATCTGCGTGCGCCTCGTATTCGCGCAAGGCGCGCAAGGCTTCGCTGAAACGTCTGATCTGTACGGCGGTGGGGAAATCGTGGCGGGGCGGTTTCCGGGCGGCGTACAGCTCTACCTTTTCGGCACGCCGCAGAACGGCGAGCGTGCCCGTCCGGACAGGCTCCCCCCCGGCTTCGTCTTCGACCGGCCCCCGCGCCCA
>QGUL01000163.1 GCA_003242425.1 Pseudomonadota bacterium
GCTGCAGTATCACTATCTCAAGCGGCCCTACACCCTGGTGCCGCTCACGGCCACGGCCGTGCCCGAGCCCGTCTATCTCGATGCCGAAGGCCGGCCGCTGCCCGGGGATGCGCCCGAAGCGGCGTTCAGCGTCTACGAGATCAACATCCGCCCCGGCATCCTCTACCAGCCGCATCCGGCCTTCGCGCAGGACGAGCAGGGCCGTTACCGCTACCACGCGCTCTCGCGCGAGGAGATCGCGTCCAAGTGGACGCTGGCCGATTTTGCGCACACCGGCACGCGCGAGCTGACCGCCGAGGACTATGTCTACCAGATCAAGCGGCTCGCCCATCCGCGCGTGCATTCGCCGCTCTACGGTTTGATGAGCCAGTACATCGTCGGGCTGCAGGAGCTGGCCGCGACGCTGCGCGAGGCGCGGCCGGACGAGCGCGGCTGGCTGGATCTGCGCCGCTATCCCCTCGAAGGCGCGCAAGTCGTCGACCGCTACACCTACCGTATCAAGCTCAAAGGGCGCTATCCGCAGTTCGCCTACTGGCTGGCGATGCACTTCTTCGCGCCCATGCCCTGGGAAGCCGACCGCTTCTACAGCCAGCCGGGCATGACCGACGGCAAGAACCTCACGCTCGACTGGTATCCCGTGGGCACGGGGCCCTACATGCTGACGGAGAACAATCCCAACGCCCGCATGGTGCTGGAGCGCAATCCCAATTTCCGCGGCGAACCCTATCCGCACGAAGGCGAACCCGGGGACGAGGAGGCGGGCCTGCTGCGCGACGCGGGCCGGCGCATGCCCTTCATCGACAAGGTGGTGTTCACGCGCGAGAAGGAGAGCATCCCCTACTGGAACAAATTCCTGCAGGGCTATTACGACGCCTCGGGCATCTCCTCCGACAGCTTCGACCAGGCGGTGCAGATCGGCCCGGACGGGGAGGCGACGCTGACGCAGGAAATGCTCGAACGCGACATCCGGCTGAGCACCGCGGTGGCGCCCAGCACCTTCTACCTCGCCTTCAACTGGCTCGATCCCGTGGTGGGCGGCCCGAGCGAACGCGCGCGCAAGCTGCGCCAGGCGATCTCCATCGCCGTGGACTGGGAGGAATTCATTTCCATCTTCGCCAACGGCCGCGGCATTCCGGGACAGGGGCCGATCCCGCCCGGCCTGTTCGGCTTCCGCGAAGGCGCCGAAGGCATCAACCCCGTGGTGTACGACTGGCAGGATGGCAAGCCGGTGCGCAAACCGATCGGGGTTGCGCGCAGCCCGGTCGCCGGGGCGGGTTATCCGGACGGGCGCGATGCGCGCACCGGGCAGCCGCTGGTGCTCTATCTCGACACCACCGACCGCGGACCGGGCGACAAGGCGCGGCTGGACTGGTACCGCAAGCAGTTCGCCAAACTGAACATTCAGCTCGAAATCCGCGCCACCGACTGGAACCGCTTCCAGGAGAAGATCCGCTCGGGCAACACCCAGCTCTTCTTCCTCGGCTGGAACGCGGACTATCCCGATCCTGAGAACTTCCTGTTCCTGTTCTACGGGCCGCAAAGCCGCGCCAAGACCCAGGGCGAGAACGCCGCGAACTATTCCAATCCGGAATACGACGCGCTCTTCCAGCGCGTGAAGGCGATGCCCAACGGCCCTGAGCGCCAGGCGCTGATCGACCGCATGGTCGAGATTCTGCGCCACGACGCGCCGTGGTCCTTCGGTTTCCATCCCAAGGACTACAGCCTCTATCACGCCTGGCTGGGCAACGTTAAACCCAACAAGATGGCGCGCAACACCCTCAAGTACCGGACCGTCGATGCGGCCCTGCGCGAGCAGAAGCGGAAGGAATGGAACCGGCCAGTGCGCTGGCCGCTCGCCGCGCTGGCGCTCGCGCTGGCGGCCGCGATCGCGCCGGCGGTGATCGGCTACCGGCGCCGCGAACGTGCCATGGCGAGGGGCGCATGATCGGCTACATCGTCCGCCGCGTGCTCTACGCCGTGCCGATCCTGATCGGCATCAATCTCATCACCTTCGTGCTGTTCTTCGTCGTCAACACGCCCGACGACATGGCCCGCATGCAGCTCGGCGCGAAGCACGTCACCCAGGAAGCCATCGAGCGCTGGAAGGCCGACCGCGGCTACGACAAGCCCTTGCTCTACAACGCCGAAGCGGAAGGACTCGCCAAGCTCACCGACACCATCTTCTATCAGAAGTCGGTGCGGCTCTTCGTCTTCGATTTCGGCGAGGCCGATGACGGCCGCGACATCGCGCATGAGATCCGCACGCGCATGTGGCCCAGCCTCGCCATCGCGGTGCCGGTGTTCCTCATCGGGCTGGCAGTCAACATCACCTTCGCGCTGCTGATGGCGTTCTTCCGCGGCACCTATCTCGATTTCTCGGGCGTGGTGCTGTGCGTGGCGATGATGTCGATCTCCTCGCTGTTCTACATCATCGGCGGCCAGTACCTGATCAGCAAAGTGTGGCATCTGGTGCCGGTCTCGGGTTACGGGGAGGGCATCGACGCGGCGCGCTTCGTGGTGCTGCCCGTGGTGGTGGGCGTCATCAGCGGCATCGGCAGCGGTTCGCGCTGGTACCGCACCATCTTCCTGGAGGAGATCGGCAAGGACTATGTACGCACCGCGCGCGCCAAGGGCCTGGCGGAAGCCGTGGTGATGTACCGCCACGTGCTGAAGAACGGCATGATTCCCATCCTCACCGGCGCGGTGGTGGTGATCCCGCTGCTGTTCATGGGCAGTCTCATCACCGAATCCTTCTTCGGCATACCGGGGCTGGGGAGCTACACCATCGACGCCATCCAGGCGCAGGATTTCGCCGTCGTGCGCGCGATGGTCTTCCTCGGCTCGGTGCTGTACATCGTCGGCCTGCTGCTGACCGATTTCTCGTACACGCTGGTCGATCCGCGCGTGCGGCTGGAATAGGGGGAAAGCGCGATGTGGGTGCTGCTCTGGACGGATGCGCTGCTGTGGCTGCTGGTGTTCGCGGGCATCGGCTATGCCTTGTATGTGCGCCGCCAGCCGCATCTGCGGGCGCCCTGGCAGCGCGTCGCGCGCAGCGCCACCGGCATGAGCGCGCTGGTGTTCCTGGCCGTGTTCGTCGTCATCGCGCTGCTCGATTCAATCCATTTCCGTCCCCGGCTGCAGGCGGCGCCGGGCGAAACCCAAATCGTCTACTCGGTGGAAGTGCTGAGCGTGCTCGACGTGCTGCTCGAGGACCTGCGCCTGCGCGGCGAACGCACCTATTCCGCGCCGCTGGCGCTCTACGCTCACGCCAAGGAGAACATCGAGCAGCCTGACGGCAGCATCGTGCGCGACTACCCGCGGCTGCGCCACGGCGGTGCGCATCTCGAAGACGAGAGCGAATACGCCGGGGACGTGCGCCGACGCGTGCTGCAGGGCATCGGCTGGGGATTGCTCGCCTGGCTCGCGTTCGCGCTCTACGCCGTCTGGCGGGTGGCCCGCCGCCATGCGGAGGCGCCAGGTGCCGCGCTGCGGCGGCTCTTGCGCGGGCATGCGGATTTCCCGTGGCGCGCGGTGCTCGCAAGCCTGTTGGCGCTGTGCCTGCTTTCCGGCGTGATCGCCACGCTGGCGCAGGGCTATCACGTCTTCGGCACCGACAAGGTCGGCACCGACGTGCTGTACCAGTCCTTGAAGAGCATCCGCACCGGCGTGGTCATCGGCGGGCTCACCACGCTGGTGATGCTGCCCTTCGCCGTGCTGCTCGGCATCATGGCCGGCTATTTCAAGGGCTGGGTGGACGACGTGGTGCAGTACATCTACACCACGCTCAACTCCATTCCGGGCGTCCTGCTGATCGCCGCGGCCGTGCTGATGATGCAGGTCTACATCGACACCCATCCCGAGCTCTTCCCCACGACGGCGCAACGGGCCGACTTGCGTCTGCTGTTCCTGTGCATCATTCTCGGGCTGACGAGCTGGACAGGCCTTGCGCGCCTGCTGCGCGGCGAGGCGCTGAAGCTGCGCGAGCTGGAATACATCCAGGCCGCGCGCGCGTTCGGCGTGCGGCACGGCCGCATCATCACGCGCCACGTGTTGCCCAATGTGATGCATATCGTGCTCATCGCGCTGGTCATGGATTTCAGCGGTCTGGTGCTGGCCGAAGCGGTGCTGTCATACATCGGCGTGGGCGTTGATCCGACCATGATCAGCTTCGGCACCATGATCAACGCCGCGCGGCTCGAAATGGCGCGCGAGCCGATGGTATGGTGGACGCTGAGCGCGGCCTTCGTCTTCATGTTCGCGCTGGTGCTGTCCGCCAATCTGTTCGCCGATGCCGTGCGCGACGCCTTCGATCCGCGCCTGTCGCTGCGGCCGCGCATGGCGCTGATCGCCGGAACGGGACGATGAACGAGAACCTTGCATCCACGACGGCGAGCGTATCGCCGCAGCAACAGAACGCCGGTAGCGGCGAAGTGCTGCTGCGCGTGCGCGGCCTGCGCACCACGCTCTATACCGACACCGCCGCGGTGCGTGCCATCGACGGCATCGATCTCGACATCCGGCGCGGCGAGACCTTCGCGCTCGTGGGCGAGTCCGGCTGCGGCAAGAGCATGACCGCGCTCAGCATCACGCGCCTGCTGCCCGAGAACGGCCGCATCGAGGGCGGCAGCGTCGAGCTGGACGGCGTCGACCTGCTGGGTTTGAGCGAAGCGCAGATGCGCGACATCCGCGGCCGGCGCATCGCGATGATCTTCCAGGAGCCGGCCACGAGCCTCAACCCGGTGCTGACGGTCGGCTATCAGATCGCCGAAGTCATCGAGCGTCATACCGGACTGCGCGGCGCGGCGGTGCGCAAGCGCGCGATCGAGCTGCTCGACGCGGTGGGCATCGCCGACAGCGCGCGGCGCATCGACGAATATCCCTTCCAGCTTTCCGGCGGCATGAAGCAGCGGGTGATGATCGCCATTGCGCTCGCCGCCGATCCCGATCTGCTGATCGCCGACGAACCGACCACGGCCCTCGACGTCACCATCCAGGCGCAAGTGCTGGAGCTGCTGAAATCGCTGCAGCGCGAGCGCGGCATGGCGATCCTGCTCATCACGCACGACCTGGGCGTGGTGGCGGGCGTGGCGGATCGCGTCGCGGTGAT
>QGUL01000164.1 GCA_003242425.1 Pseudomonadota bacterium
CGGACGCGGTTTTGAAGTCCGGGGGGGGAAAGTGGTTGCCGGTCTACCGGGCCCGGCGTCCCGTTCGCACAGTCAGGGTGCCCTTGCAGCCCTTTCCGGGGGCGCAGCCCTTGGCGTCCAGCGCGAGCGCGGTGTGCGGCCACGTCTCCTGCAGGCGTTGCAGGTCGACGGTGCGGGCTTCCAGATCGAGGGCCTGCAGCCATTGTTCGCTGCGCGGCGCGAGGGTCGAACGGGCGCGCAGGCTCATGCCGTCCGCATCCGCCGAGAGCGAGGCATCGAGCCGGTTCAGCGTGCCGTTGAGCTGCACGCGTACCGCGAGCGGAAGATCCGCGCGCACGAAGGGCAGCTCGGCGCCGGCGCGGTCGTAATGCAGATCGAACGCCAGCGGAAAGGGCGCGCGCGTGCCGATGCTGCCGCTTGCCGCGAGGGCGCCGTAGGCGGTGCGCATGCCGAAGCGGCTGAGCGTATGCGCGCGCACGCCGCCGCGATAGCGCGCGTACAGATCGGTGATGCGTTCGCGGTGTCCGCTCGCTTCGTGGGTGAAGAGCAGTTCGTCGATGCGCGCTTCGCGCACGCGCAGGCCGATGGGCAGGCCGATGTGCTGCGGCGGTCCGCTTTCCGTTTTCTGCGCGCCGGCTTTGAGCAGCACGTCGAGCCGGGCGATGCGCAGGCGGTGCACGTACAGCCGCCCGAACACCGCGCGCACGAGATCGGCGCGCAGGCTGAGCGTCGCCGCTTCGACGCGTACGCCGTCGTCCTCGTAGCGCAGCGCCTCCAGTTCCAGGCCGCCGAGCAGCGTGCCGCGCGGTTCGACGAGCTGCAGGCGGTCGCCGAGCAGGTCCTGGGCGCGCGCCAGCGCCCAGCGCGTGCCGCCTTCCGTGGCGGTGACCCACCACAGCGCGGCCGCGGTCAGTACGAGCAGCGCGAGCAGCACCGCGAAGACGATGCCCAGAGCTTTGGCGATGCGCTTGGCGTTCAGAAGTTGTACCCCACCGAGAAATGCAGCCGGATTTCGCCCGTGCGTTCACCGTAGGCGACGTCGGCGCGCAACGGACCGATCGGACTGCGGAAGCGTACGCCGACGCCGTAACCGACCGCGGGATCGTAATCGCGGCGCGAATCGGCGGCGTCGCCCGCGTCGACGAAGGCGGCCAGCCCCAGCGATTCGTTCAGCCAGTGCGTGTACTCGATACTGCCGATGGCGAGAAAGCGCCCGCCGACCGTCGCGCCTTCGATGTCCACGCCCAGGCTCTCGAAGGCGTAGCCGCGCACGGTCTGGGCGCCGCCGGTTCGGAACAGGAAGGTCGAGGGAATTCCTTTGCGCGCGCCGGAAAGCACCAGACCCAGCGCGCCGCGGAAAGTGAGATCGACGTTGCGGCCGAGCGGGTAGAAGGCGGTGAGCGAAGCGGTGCCGCGCAGGAAGGTCCGCGTGGACAGTCCCGCCGGCGCGCCGCCGATGCTCACTGTGCCGAGATAGCCGCGCCGCGGCGAGACGAGATCGTCGGTATTGCGGAAGGCGTGGCGGTAGCCGAAGAACACCGCGTGCACGTGGTCGGTGATTTCGCCGGCGATAATCTGTTCCTCGATGTGGCCGGAGACGTAGAACGAGGATGGCGTGCGGTACAGCCCCCAGTTGTGCGCCAGGCCCGCGGACAGCTCGCGCGTTTCCTCGTCCTGGATGTCGGTACGGCGCAGGCTGACGAACAGGTTCTCCCAGCTCGCGTCCGAATGCGGCGGCGAATCGAAATCCACGCGCGCCGATTGCGCCAGCGATTCCAGCCGCAGGTCGGCGCGCAGCCGCCAGGCGGCGTCGAACATGTCCATGTGGCTGTAGGTGAGCTGGGCGCGGTAGCGGGTGTCGGTGCTGTAGCCCACACCCGCTTCGAAACGCTGACGGCGGTTCTCGATCACGTTGACGTATACGGGCGCGGCCGCGGCCTTGTTCACGTCGTCGTCCACCGCGATCTGCGCGCTGGAGAAATACCCGCTTTCCAGCAGGCGGCGCTGGTAGATCGCGAGCTTCTCGGCCGAATAGGGCTCGCCGCGCCGCATGGGGCTGAAGTTCTCGACGATGCGCGCCGGGTAGCGCCGCGACCCGGAAGCCTTCACCTCGCCGAAATGGAACACCGGCCCGCTGTCGATCTCCACGCGCAGCGTCGCGCTGTCGGCTTCGGGATCGATCAGCGCTTCGCTCGCGCGGATGCGGGCGCCGGCATAGCGACCCGAGGACAAGGCGGTGAGGGCGTTGCGCTTGGAGGCGTCCCAGTCTTCCTGACGGAAGGGCTGGCCGGGCGCGAGGCTCCAGTTCGCCCGCGCGTTGGCGAGCAGCGGTGCCGCTTCGGGGTCTTCGGTGGCGGGGCCGTGAAAGGCGAGATCGACCTCGCGCACGATCACGCGCGGGCCGGGATCGACTTCGATGCGCACGGTCCACGGCTCGGTCTGCTCGTCGATGCGGGCTTCGATCCTGGGCCTGAAGTAGCCTTCGGTGGCGACCGCGCGGCGCGTCTGCTGCACGGCCTCGTCGACGAGGCGCTCAAGCAGTTCGCGGCTCATCTGCGGGTCGTCCTGCCAGCGCACCAGGCTGAGGCCGCTTTGCAGCATGCCTGCGAGCGGCGCCGGCGCCTGCACTTCGACGCGATAGCGCACGCCGGCGGCCCGGCTTTCCTCGGCCGCCGACTGGGCCCATGCGGGCAGCCCTGCCGGCATGCCGGCCAGCATGAACGCGATCAGGCGGACGTGGAACGGAACGGAGTTGAACGACTTGGGAAAACGCAACGGGCGGTGCTCGCGCTGGAACTTTCGCGACATTCTATGCCGGCATCCGGCACAGCGGCCGCACCGGCCGCCCGCGGTTGCGCGAGCACCGTTTTCACCCGGGTCCGTTGTCCGGGCCCGGGTGCGCTTTCAGAACGGCCGCAGCGAGCTGTAGTTGGCGAAATGCGAAGTGCGCTGCGGCGGCAGCATGCCGTTGCAGGCCGGCAGTTTGCGGATGCTTTCGGTCAGCACGACCAGTTCGGCCACGGATTGCACTTCCAGCTTGTGCATGACGCGTGCGCGGTGTGCCTTGATGGTCCGTTCGGTGGTGCCCAGCTCGGCGGCGATCTGCTTGTTGCGCAATCCGCGCACGAGAGCGTTCAGCACTTCGCGTTCGCGCCGCGTGAGCCGCTGATAGCGGCCCAGTTTGGAGGCGGTGGACTCGGCGTCGAGACGGATCGCTTCGCTGCGCGCGATCGCCCGTTCCACGGCCGCGAGCAGTTCCTCGCTCGACACCGGTTTGATGAGGAAATCCTCCGCCCCGGCCTTGATGGCCGCGACCGCCGTGCGCGTGTCGGCGTGCGCGGTCACGAAAACGATGGGCACCATGCTCATGCGGCGCTGCATCTCTGCCTGCAGTTCCAGTCCGCTGGTGCCCGCCATGCGCACGTCGAGCAGCAGGCAGTCGGCTTTGCTGAGGTCGGCGCGCAGCAAAGCCTCGGCCGAATCGAACAGCAGTACGTCGTAGTCCAGTACCCGCAGCAGCCGGGCGACGGCGTTGCGGAAGGATTCGTCGTCGTCGACGACATAGACGGTTTTGCGCGGGTTCATGGTTCCTCCTTGGTGATCGGCAATTCCAGTGCGAGTTGTGCACCGCCGAGGCAGGAACGCGAGGCGTAAAGGCGGCCGCCGTGCGCCTCGACGATGCGCCTCGACACGGCCAACCCCATGCCGGTCCCCTGCCTCTTGGTGGTGTAGAAAGGTTCGAAGATGTGCGCCCGGGCGTGCTCCGGAATGCCGATGCCCGAGTCGCTGACGGCGATGCGGATGCTGCGGCCTTCGCCCGTCTGGGTGGTCAGCATGACGCGGCGGAACTCGCTGCCGGCCGCGACGGCTTCCATCGCGTTGCGCACCAGGTTGAGGACCACCTGCTGCAGCTGCACACGGTCGCCGTGGATGTGCGGCAGCGCGGGATCCAGAGCAAGCGCGAGCTCGATGTCGCGTTCGGCGGCTTCGCCGCGGATCATGTCGGCGACCTTGGTCACCAGCGCGTTGAAATCCACTTTCTCGGCGACGGGGCCGCTGCCGCGATAGAGCGCCGCGATGCGGCGGATCACGGCGGTGGCGCGCTTGTCGTCCTGGATGATGTCGTGCAGCGCCTTGCGGACGTCGTCCACGCGCGGCGGGCGGCGCTCGAGCAGCATCAACGCCGCTTCCGCGTTGGAGAGGATCGCGGCGAGCGGCTGACGGAGCTCGTGCGCGATCGCGGCCGACATTTCGTCCGTGGCGACGGCGGATTCGAGTTCGCGCTCGGTGCGCCGGCGACGGCGGCGTTCCCAAAGGAACAGAGCGAGCAGCGCCGCGAGCAGCAGGACGACGGCCAGCACGGCGAGAACGAGATGCGGCGAGACGGCCGTGCCGGCTTCGGTACGGCAGGCGGTGCCTTGTCTCTGCGGCCCGAGCCGCAGGGTGTGCAGCGAATCGGCGGGACGGAGCCCGAGGACCGGAACCGGCTCGCACGGCGGATACCGGCTGATGCCGCCTGCCGCCCAGGCGGACCCGGGCGACCACAGCGCACCGCACAGTGCGCAGAAGGCGAACAGGGCAGCGGTGAATTTCGGCGCGGCGTTCCGGGCGCGGAGAGGGAACGGGTGTGGGTCGCTCAACGGACTCACCGCCGCACCTCCCGTCTCGAGCGGATGTGATCGGAGGCTGTAGCCACGGCGCGGGCCGTTGCGTTGCGCATGAGCGGCACTACCTTGTCCCCGACGGCGATCTCACGACTTCCGACAGTGCGGCGCGCCGTCCCGCCGAACGGTGGATGCGTCATGCACTTTCGACGCACCGAATTGTTCTGGTTTGTTGACTAAAGCATTAGCCAAAGGCCGGTTCAATCGTGCCAAGGGACAGCGTTGCGCTTCGGCGTAAGTCGCCGAAGCGCACTCGCCGCGCCTTCGCGGGCGACCGACGCGCCTTGTGCAAGTCGTGTGCCGGAGACGGAATCAGGCCGCCTGGTCTGCGGGAGCGGTGTCGGACGATGCGTCTGAAGACGCACCTTCCTGCGGGTCGCGGCGGTCGGGGTGCACGACCGTTTGCGCGATG
>QGUL01000165.1 GCA_003242425.1 Pseudomonadota bacterium
TGGTGTTTCCAGTAGCGGGGTAACTCCCATCTTCGAGCCCTGTCCCCGGTAACGCTCCAGCAGGCGCGTGCGCAGCCGCTCGATGCCGAGCGCCTCGTTCGGCAGGATGTCTTCAACGTATTCGGGCAGCAGCCAGGTGCGCATCGCAACGCCTCCCGCGCGCTAGGGGCCGACGAACCACAACAGCAGCACACCGAGCAGCATCGATGTGAGGCCGAAGAACCGGATCTGTCCGTCACTGTGTTCGATGATGCGACGGAACATCTCCCGCCACAGCGCGGGCATCAGGAACGGCAGGATACCCTCGATCACCAGCACCAGCGCGATCGCGGTCGCGAGAGACTCACCCATTTACGTTATTTGGCGGCGGCGCCGCGCTCCGGTTTCTTGAAGTAGCGGAAGAACTCCGAACTCGGGTCGAGCACCAGCACGTCGCTGCGATCGGCAAAGCTGTTGCGATAGGCGTCGAGGCTGCGCCAGAAGGCGTAGAACTCCGGATTCTGGCCGAAGGCCTTGGCGTAGATCGCCGCCGCCCTGGCATCCCCCTCACCCTTGATCGCCTGCGCCTTCTTGTAGGCGTTGGCGATGATGACTTCGCGGTCGCGATCGGCTTCGGCGCGGATCTTCTCGGCTTCCGAGAAGCCCTGCGAACGCAGCTCGGCGGCCACGGCGCGGCGTTCGGCCTCCATGCGCCGGTACACGGCCTCGCTCACCTCGGCGGGCAGTTCCACGCGCTTGAGCCGCACGTCCACCACCTTCACGCCGATGCGGGCGGCGTCGTCCTGCACCTTCTCGCGCACGATGTCCATGATCTTGTCGCGCTCGCCGGAGACCACCTCCGGCACGGTGCGCTTGCCGAACTCCTCGCGCAGGGCGGCGTTGACCGTCTGCGCCAGGCGCGTGGTGGCGCGCACCTCGTCGCCGGCGACCGAGATGTAGTACTGCTTGACGTCGGCGATGCGCCACTTCACGAAGGAATCGACCAGCACGTTCTTCTTCTCGGAGGTGATGTAGCGCTCGGCATCCGGCGTGTCGAGCGTGAGCACGCGCTTGTCGAAGTAGCGCACGTTCTGCACCAGCGGCAGCTTGAAGTGCAGGCCGGGCTCTTCCACCACGTCGCGGATCTCGCCCAGCTGCAGCACGATCGCCGTCTGCCGCTGGTCCACCGTGTACATGGTGGAGGAGACGAGCACGATCAGCACCAGCAGCACGCCGACGACGATTCCCAATGCGTTTCTCATCGGGCGCTCCTCCTCAGGGCCGTGAACCGCGTTCGCGGCCCAGCAACGAGTCACGCGCGCGGGCATTCGTTTCCGGCGCGGACGTGGCGGTTTCGGAAGGCTGCGGCTTGGGCGCCGCAAGTCCGGTGATCTCGGCCGAGGACATCTGCATCAGCTTGTCGAGCGGCAGGAACAGCAGGTTGCTGTTCTGGCGCAGGTCGACCATCACCTTGGTGGTGTTGCTGAAGATCTCCTGCATGGCGTCCAGGTACATGCGCTCGCGCGTCACCGCCGGCGCCTTCTGGTATTCGGCCAGGATCTGGCTGAAGCGGGCCGTCTCGCCCTCGGCGTTCGCCACTACGCGCTGGCGGTAGCCCTCGGCTTCCTCGAGCAGGCGCGAGGCGGTACCGCGGGCCTTCGGCACCACGTCGTTGTAGTAGGCTTGGCCTTCGTTCTTCTGGCGCTCGAGGTCCTGCTTGGCCTTCACCGCGTCGTCGAAGGCGGCCTGGACCTGCTCCGGCGGCTGGGCGTTCTGCAGCGTCACCTTGCTGATGGTGATGCCAGTGCCGTAGCGGTCGAGGATGTCCTGCATCAGCGACTGCGCCGTGACCGCGATCTGCTCGCGGCCCTCGTAGAGCACGAAGTCCATGCTCGACTTGCCGACGATCTCGCGCATCGCCGACTCGGCTACCTGCATGACCGTCTCGTCGGGCTGGCGGATGTTGAACTGGTAATCCTCGGGGTCCTTGAGGACGTACTGCACCGCGAACTGGATGTCGACGATGTTCTCGTCGTCGGTCAGCATGAGCGATTCGCGCAGCACCTTGGTCTTGACGTTGTTGCGGTAGCCGACCTCGATGGTGCGCACCTGGCTCAGGTTGACCAGTTCGTGGCTCTGGATGGGATACGGCCAGCGCCAGCGCAAGCCCGGATCGGTGGTCTTGGTGTAGGCGCCGAAGGTGAGCACGACCGCGCGCTGGCTGGCGTCCACGGTGTAGAAGCCGCTGGCGAGCCAGACGACGACGATGAGCGCGACGAGCAGGCCGAAGCCGCCGCCGAACTGCGCCCTGACAGGCGGCTGGCCGGACCCGCCGGCGCCGCCGCCTTCAGGCGACTTGCGGCCGAACAGGGCGCTCAGGCGCTGGTTGAAGTTGCGCCACAGTTCGTCCAGATCGGGAGGCCCCTGGTTGTTGTTGTCGTCGCCACCACCGCCGCCGCGGCCTTTGCGGCCCCACTGGGGATCATTGAGTGACATGCGTGTTCGCTGCTCGCTGGCTCGGGTTGTCGGGATTCGAAGCTTGAACTGAGGCGGATGCCTCATCGAGCGGTCGCGCGGCTGCCGCTTCGGTGAGGGCCTCGCGCAACAGGTCGAGGCCCTGGCCCGTCCTGGCACTCAGACGGACGCGCGCGATATTAGCACACTCGTCCCGGTCAATTCCCGGCTCCAGCCCGCTGACGTCGATCTTGTTCCATACCAGGATCTGCGGAATGTGGTCGGCGCCGATCTCGGCCAGCACCTTGTTCACTTCCTCGATCTGCTCGTCGCGCACGGGACTGGAGGAATCGACGACATGCAGCAGTAGGTCGGCATGAATGGTCTCCTCCAGCGTGGCGCGGAAGGCGGCCACGAGCGTGTGCGGCAGCTCGCGGATGAAACCGACCGTGTCGGACAGCGTGAGGTGACCGGCTTCGGGCAGGTAGAGGCGCCGCGTGGTGGTGTCCAGGGTCGCGAAGAGCTGGTCGGCGGCATAGGCGCCGGCGTGTGTGAGCGCGTTGAAGAGCGTCGACTTGCCGGCGTTGGTGTAGCCCACCAGCGAGACCGACGTCACCTGTCCGCGCCGGCGCGCACGGCGCTGCACGTCGCGCTGGCGCTGCAGTTTGACGAGCTGCGCCTTGAGCTTCTTGACCCGGTCGGCGATCAGGCGGCGGTCGACCTCGAGCTGCGTCTCGCCGGGACCGCCGCGCAGGCCGATACCGCCGCGCTGCCGTTCCAGGTGGGTCCAGCCGCGCACCAGGCGGGTGGCCAGGTGCTCGAGCTGCGCCAGCTCCACCTGGACCTTGCCCTCGTGGCTCTTGGCGCGCTGCGCAAAGATGAACAGGATGAGCTCGGTACGGTCGACGATGCGGCACTGCAAGGCGCGCTCGAGGTTGCGCTGCTGCGCGGGCGAGAGCTGGTGGTTGAAAACCACTGTGCCGGCGCCGGTGTCCTTGCGCAGGCGGTCGATCTCCTCGATCTTGCCGGAGCCGACGAAATAGGCCGGATCGGGACGGCCGCGGCGGCCTTCGACCATGCCGCACACTTCCAGGCCGGCGCTGCCGACCAACAGACGAAGCTCGGACTTGCTCTCTGCGTAACCCGGGGCGCCGAAGTCCAGTGCGACCAGTAGCGCCTTGGAGGCGTTGGCCACGCTCGAATCGCGTGGCGAAAAATCCAGCATCCGCTATTCGCCGTGATCGACGCTCAGATTGACCGGACGCGAGGGCACCACCGTGGAAATGGCGTGCTTGTAAACCATCTGCGTAACCGTGTTCTTCAGCAACACGACGTACTGGTCGAAGGACTCGACCTGGCCTTGGAGCTTGATACCGTTGACCAGATAGATCGAAACGGGAATGCGCTCCTTACGCAGAGTGTTGAGGAACGGGTCTTGTAACATTTGCCCTTTATTGCTCATGTTCTCGCTCCGGAAGCGTTATGTTTTTGAGCGTCTAATGTAATGGATTTCGGGGGGGTGCGCCATGCACCCGGCCGTTTAGCGGCTTAATTTACGTTTAGTCCCCTTTTCGACATAAGGGTTTCTCGCAGTACGGAATTCCACGCGCAGCGGCGTGCCCCGCAGGCCGAAATGCCGGCGGAAGGTCGATTCCAGATACCGCCGGTAGCTCTCCGGCACATGGTCCAGCGCGGTGCCGTGGATCACGATCACGGGCGGATTGCTGCCCCCCTGATGGGCGTAGCGCAGCTTCGGCCTCGACAATCCCTTGCGCGGCGGGGGCTGCTTGGCCACCGCATCCATCATCACCCGCGTCAGCTTGGGCGTCGGCAGTTTGGCCATGGCCGACTGGTACGCTTCGTCGACGGAAGCAAGCACCGCACCCAGGCCCTTGCCTTCCAGCGCCGAGACGAAATGGGTGCGCGCGAAGCCGAGGAAGCCCAGCTTGCGTTCGAGCTGCTGCTTGATCTGCTCGCGCTGATAGTCGTCCAGGCCGTCCCACTTGTTCACCGCCACCACCAGCGCGCGCCCCTGCTCGACGATGTAGCCGGCGAGATGGGCGTCCTGATCGGCGATCTCCTGCCGGGCGTCGAGCACCAGGATGCAGACGTTGGCCTGTTCCACCGCCTGCAGGGTCTTCACCACCGAGAACTTCTCGATCGCCTCGAACACCCTGCCCTTGCGCCGCACGCCGGCGGTGTCGATCAGCACATACTGCCTGCCGTTGCGCTCGAAGGGCACGCGGATACTGTCGCGCGTGGTGCCCGGCTGATCGAAGGCGATGAGGCGCTCCTCGCCGAGCAGCGCGTTGATCAGCGTCGACTTGCCGACGTTGGGGCGGCCGACCACGGCGATGTGCGGGACCGCCGTCTGTTCCTCGGGCTCGGCCTCCTCTTCCGCCCTGGGCAGCGCCGCCAGCACCTCATCCATGACGGCGCGCACGCCGTCGCCGTGGGAAGCGGACAGCGCATGCGGCTCGCCCAGGCCCAGTTCGTGGAACTCGGCCGTGACCACGGCGGCGTTCATGCCCTCGGTCTTGTTGACCGCCAGCCACACCCGGTCCTTGTAACGCCGCAGCATGTCGGCGATGCGGCGGTCCTGGGGCGTGAGGCCGTCCGGGCCCTGG
>QGUL01000166.1 GCA_003242425.1 Pseudomonadota bacterium
GAAAGAGCGCGGTGACCACGTCGCCCGGCTTGAGCATGATGTTCTGTTTGGGATCGCGGATGATCGCGTCGAGGGGCATGGTGACCGTCACGTTGTCGCGCGTGAGCTGGATCGCCATCCGGCTCACGGGATGCCTCACGCCGCCGCCGGCGGCCAGGGCATCGAGCAACCGCTCGCCTTTGGGCGTAAGCGGCATCAACGTGGCCTGATTCACTTCGCCGACCACGGTGACGTTGGAGGTGTTGTTCTTCACGACGCGCACCAGGACCTGCGGCTGGTTGGCCTTGCCCGAGAGCCGTTTGACGACATCGGCTTCGATCTCCTGGGTGGTGCGTCCCTGTACTTTCACGCGTCCGGCGAAGGGCACGGTGATCGTGCCGTCCGCCATGACCATCTGCGCGGGCAAGGTCACGGCGCGGGTGGTGGTCGGGCCGGCTTGGGGGTCGATCACCACCGCGCCGAACAGCAGAGCGGGCGGCGCTTCCCATACGGTCACTTCGATGACGTCGCCCGGGCCGATGACGTAGTTGTTGTCGGATGTACTGGGGAAGATGTCCGCCAGCCGGCCGAGCTTTTTCGCGTCGGCGAGCTTTCTTGCCAGGGCATCGTCGACATCGACCAACTGGATGCCCTTGATGCGCTCGGTTTCGGCCGCCTGGACCTGCTCACGGCTTGCGCCGCTCGACGGCAGCCAGCCCGGCATGGTCGCGCAACCCGTCACCGCGAACGAGGAGAAAAACAAGACGAGCAGCTTGCCGCGCGTATAGAAACTGTTCTTGGTCTTCATGTGCCCATGCACGCTTTGGTTTGGAATGTTCTAAGTCCCGATGCTGTGACCGGGAACGCAACGCACCGGGTGCCGCAATTCGCCCACCGGCCGGCGGTGACGAGATCGCGCTTTTCCTTCAGCCACTCCCCACAGACTGTTTTCGTCGCCGGGATCGCCGCGAAAGCGAAACGCCATTCCGGCGCTAGCGATGAAGCGCGCGATACGCGACGAAGATTGCGCCAGCCCTCCTCCTCCAGAAG
The DNA here is from genome assembly GCA_003242425.1 of Pseudomonadota bacterium. Taxonomy (GTDB): domain Bacteria; phylum Pseudomonadota; class Gammaproteobacteria; order Burkholderiales; family SG8-39; genus ZC4RG42. The sequence goes on from QGUL01000166.1 coordinate 1,030, forward strand.
GCACAGCATCGCCGTCACGCGTTTCGACCGTGAATCGCTTCATTGGAACGCAGGAAGGCGCGCCCGGCTCGTGGGGACTTGAGATCCGAGCGTGCGAACCTCAGGGGAAGGGCAAGCCCCGAGCAGTACTTTCTTGTTTAAAGGTATTTGTAAAAATTTTCGAAAAATCTTAGTGCGTATGGGCGGCCCGGGCAACGCTAACCAATGGGGGAGTGTCAGAAACTTGACATATACCGAAAGGGCTAGACGAGCCTTTGTGCTTATGCGAGCACTTGCTGACTAGCAGGCAGGCGCTCTCCTGCAGACGCACGCACGCCGGTATCCCCCCACACAAAGCGTCCAACGGCCGCCTCAATGTTCCGGGTTTTTTTGGTTTGCGCTCGCCAAAGCGGAACGATCCCCTGACAAGGCGGCCGGCGCCGGTACGGGCAGGCCGTCGCGTGTCCGGCCGCCCGGTCAGGCTTCTTTCACCATCACCCTGCAGGTGTGGTCGATGCGGTGAAGCAGAACGGGCCGGTCGGCAAAGTATTCGTCCACGGCTTTGCGCGCGCCCTGCCAGTAGCCGTAGTCGTCGATGATCAGCACGCCGCCCGGCCGCAAACGCGGGTAAAGCACTTCGAGCTCGACCTTGGTGCTCTCGTACCAGTCGGTGTCGAGGCGCAGCACGGCGATCTTTTCGGGGAGGTTGCGTTCGTCCCGCAGAGTGTCTTCCACCTTCCCTTTGATGAAGTGCATGCCTTCGGTGTTGCCGAACAGACGTCGGGCCGACTGCTGCACGTCTTCCAGCGAGGCATAGCACCAGTCGACGTAGCCGTCCTTCTTTCGTTCGGCGAACTGTTCGCGGGCGGGGGCGCCAGTGTGGCTGACGTCAAGGGCGGAAGGTTCCGCCATGCCCTCGAACGTATCGAAGAGGAAGTACTGTCGGGGCTGCCCGGGATACGAGGTCTCCTGCAGACGTCGCGCGAGGAAAATGTTGCCGCCGCGCCATACGCCGCATTCGACGATGTCGCCTTCCAGCCCCTTGCGGTTGACGTAGTGCAGCGCGCGGATCAGTGCATGCCGCCGGATGGACGAGGTCATGGTGTACTCGTCCACTTCGCGGATCAGGCGCTCTTCCAGCTCGGTGATTTCGGGAATCTCTTCGCGCAAATGCTTGCGCTTGCGCGTCCGGCGCCCCGAGTCAATTCCGATCACTCTCCTGAGCGCCTTGAGCATTCTTCTAGACTCGTGAGGGCGGGAAGAAGGTTGTAACGCCAGGACGAATCGCCCTGCTCGATATGACGCCCTGCGCGGGGCGAATCATGGTGGCCAAGGGCGGAATCGAACCACCGACACAAGGATTTTCAGTCCTCTGCTCTACCAACTGAGCTACTTGGCCACTTGGTACTGCTGCAGCTTGCGGACAAAGCGTCAGTCCTCTGCTACCGACTGAGCGACTCGGCCGCTTACGGTCGCAACGTCATTCGAAGACGCTACGCCCGAAGAGCGCGGATTATAGCGGGGAAGCGTGACGCCGCCAACAAAGCCGCGCGTCGCACGGACGGCACGCACAAAGAAAAAGCCCCGCCGAAGCGGGGCTTTTCGCGTACGGGTGGATCGTAACCGCTACCGCGCGATTACATGTCCATGCCCATGCCGCCCATGCCGCCCATGCCGGGGGCGTTGTTCTGCTTTTCCTCGACCAGCTCGGTCACGGCCACGTCGGTGGTGAGGATCAGCGAGGCCACGGAAGCGGCGTTCTGCAGGGCGGTACGGGTGACCTTGGTCGGGTCGAGCACGCCCATTTCGACCAGGTCGCCGTACTCCTCGGTCGCGGCGTTGAAGCCGAAGTTGCCCTTGCCTTCCACGACCTTGTTCACCACGACGGAGGGCTCCAGGCCGGCGTTGGCGACGATGGTGCGCAGCGGCTCTTCCAGGGCGCGGAACACGATCTTGATACCGGCATCCTGGTCGGCGTTGTCGCCCTTCAGGTTGCTGATCGCGGCACGCGCACGCAGCAGGGCCACACCGCCGCCGGGGACGATACCTTCCTCGACCGCGGCGCGGGTCGCATGCAGCGCGTCTTCCACGCGGGCCTTCTTCTCCTTCATTTCGACTTCGGTCGCGGCGCCGACCTTGATCACCGCCACGCCGCCGGCCAGCTTGGCCACGCGCTCCTGCAGCTTCTCACGATCGTAGTCGCTGGTCGCTTCTTCGATCTGGGCGCGGATCTGCTTGACGCGCGCCTCGATGTTCTTGGGATCGCCGGCGCCGTCGATGATGGTGGTTTCTTCCTTGGCCACTTCGACGCGCTTGGCCTGACCGAGGTCGTTCAGGGTGGCTTTCTCCAGCGTCAGGCCGACTTCCTCGGAGATCACCGTGCCGCCAGTCAGGATGGCGATGTCTTCGAGCATGGCCTTGCGACGGTCGCCGAAGCCCGGGGCCTTGACGGCGCAGGTCTTCAGGATGCCGCGGATGTTGTTGACCACCAGGGTCGCCAGCGCTTCGCCTTCGACGTCCTCGGCGATGATCAGCAGCGGACGGCCGGCCTTGGCGACTTGCTCGAGGATCGGCAGCAGGTCGCGGATGTTGGAGATCTTCTTGTCGTGCAGCAGCACGAAGGGGTTCTCCAGCACCGCCTGCTGACGGTCGGGGTTGTTGATGAAGTAGGGCGACAGGTAGCCGCGGTCGAACTGCATGCCTTCGACCACGTCCAGTTCGTTATCCAGGCTCTTGCCGTCTTCGACGGTGATGACGCCTTCCTTGCCGACCTTGTCCATCGCGTCGGCGATGATCTTGCCGATGTCGACATCGGCGTTGGCGGAAATGGCGCCGACCTGGGCGATTTCCTTGGAGGTCGTGCAGGGTTTGGAGATCTTCTTCAGTTCTTCGACCACCGCGTTGACGGCCTTGTCGATGCCGCGCTTGAGGTCCATCGGGTTCATGCCCGCGGCGACATACTTCAGGCCTTCGCGCACGATGGCCTGGGCCAGAACGGTCGCGGTGGTGGTCCCGTCACCGGCCACGTCCGAGGTCTTGGACGCGACCTCCTTGACCATCTGCGCGCCCATGTTCTCGAACTTGTCCTTCAGTTCGATTTCCTTGGCGACGGAGACACCGTCCTTGGTCACCGTCGGCGCGCCGAAGGAACGGTCCAGCACCACGTTGCGGCCTTTGGGGCCCAAGGTGGCTTTCACGGCGTTGGCGAGGATGTTCACGCCGTTCAGCATCTTGTAGCGCGCATCTTCGTGGAAGCGTACGTCTTTAGCTGCCATCTCAAAAACTCCTGTTCGTATCCGATTAGGCGATCACGCCCATGATGTCTTCTTCGCGCATGACGAGGTATTCCTCGCCGTCGATCTTCACGGTCTGACCCGCGTACTTGCCGAACAACACGCGATCGCCGACCTTCACTTCGAGCGGACGCACCTTCCCGTCGTCCAGGATCTTGCCGTTGCCCACAGCGACCACTTCACCCTGGTCCGGCTTCTCCGCCGCATTGTCCGGGATCACGATCCCGGCCGCGGTCTTGCGTTCCTCTTCCAACCGCTTGATGACGACGCGGTCATGCAGGGGACGGATTTTCATGCCAATAATCCTCCAACGTAGATAAAGTAAGTGAGCGAACGCTTATCTTGAGGCGGCGTTCAAAGCTGAATTCGATGATCAAACACGCCAGTGTTAGCACTCGGCCTTGGCGAGTGCTAATGATAGGGACGCCCCTACCCCATTTCAAGAGCGCCTGTTGAAAGATTCCTCGTACGGCGCAGAGGCGGCGCGATGCGTGGGACGGCGGGCGCGGTTCGAGCGGTCATCGCCCTTTGCAAGCCGCATACCGCGAACGGCTTGTCCCGGCCCGCGTCCGGCCCCACTTCCCGTTTGCGCGCGCCGAAGCTGCGATAATCGGCCGATCCGGCGATGACCCTTCGCCGCCCGCCCCTGCAGCGCCGGCAGCCCGGGAACCGAACGGGCGCTCCGCCGACCAATCCCTGAAGTTGCGACGCCAGGCGCGCACGCTTCAAGAAAGGAACCTCATGTACGACCC
>QGUL01000167.1 GCA_003242425.1 Pseudomonadota bacterium
CCTTTATCGGGACAATGCGGCGACGCTCACGCCGGACCCGTTACACTCCGCCTTCTACGACTCGCATCCGCCGGCCGGCCTGCGGATCGCGCGCCTGCAGTCCTTCCGCCCACAGGAGGCTCCGTGAGTGCCTTGCAGACCCGACATTGCCGCGAACAGACCGTCCGGCTCAGCGACGAGGAGGCGGCCGCGCTGCTCGCCGAGCTGTCCGACTGGCAGATCAGCGACAACCGCTTGCACAAGCTCTACAGATTCAAGAACTATTACGCCACCATGGCATTCGTGAATCTGGTCGCCTGGATCGCCCACCGGGAAAATCATCATCCCGATCTGCACGTGAGCTTCAACACGTGCAAGGTGGCCTACACCACCCATTCCGTGGGCGGCCTGTCCGAGAACGACTTCATCTGCGCGGCGCGCATCGATGCCGCGCTGGCCGGCTGACATGGGGCGCGAACTGAACGCTCAGGTCGTCGCCGCCTTCGGGCGGCAGTATCTGGTCGAAACCGACAGCGGGGAAATCCTGCGCTGCGTGCCGCGCGGCAAGCGCAGCAACGTGGCCTGCGGAGACCGCGTACGCATCGAAACCACCGGTGCCAAGGAAGGCGTGATCGAAACCATCGAGCCGCGCAGCTCGCTGTTCATGCGTGCCGCCGGTCACCGCCAGAAGATCATCGCCGCCAATGTCACGCAGGTCGTGGTAGTCGTGGCCGGCGTGCCCAGTTTCTCGGACGAGCTCATCGCGCGCGCCCTGGTCGCCGCCGAACAGCAGCATCTGCGCAGCGTCATCGCGCTGAACAAGGCCGATTTGGTGGAAGAGACGGCGGCGGCGCGCGAGCGGCTCAAGCCTTTCGAACTCGCCGGTTACCGGGTGCTGGAACTGAGCGCCAAGCGCAGCGTCGCGCCGCTCGTAGACGTGCTCGAAGGTCACACGACTGTGTTGCTCGGCCAGTCCGGCATGGGCAAGTCGACCATCGTCAACACCATCGTGCCGGACGCCGATGCGGCCACCCAGGAGATTTCCACGTTCCTCGATTCGGGCCGGCATACCACAACCCATGCCCGGCTCTACCGGCTCGGGCCCGATACTGCCCTGATCGATTGCCCGGGGCTGCAGGAATTCGGGCTGACCCATCTCACCGCCGACGAGATCGAGCGCGGCTTCGTCGAACTGCATCCCTACCTCGGCCAATGCCGGTTCCGGGACTGCCGCCATCGCAGCGAGCCGGATTGTGCGGTACGCGCGGCGGTGGAGCGCGGCCTCATCGCGCCGCGGCGGCTGCAACTGCTCCACCGCATCCTCGACAATCCGGCCGGCAGTGCGTAGCGGGTTAGCCGACGCCCGCTGCGATCGTGATCACCAGCAGGACGGCCAGCCACAACACCAGGGCACGCCACACCAGCCCGACGGTGCTGTCCAGGAAGGGCACGTCGGCTTCCTCGCCGATGCCCATTTCCGGCCGGTCCTCGATCAGCCCGGCGCGCACCACCGGCGCGCCGAGACGCACGCCCATCGCGCCGGCGCCTGCCGCGATGACGATGCCCATCAGCCGGTCGGGCCAGCGCAGCGCCTGAGTGCGCCAGCAGTAAATCGCATCCTCGAAGTCGCCGACGATCGCGAACGAGGCGGCGGTGACGCGAGCGGGAACCGCATCGATCCAGCCGAACACCATGCGCGAGAACTCGCCGAAGCGGTCACGCCAGTTGTTCGGCTCGGGCGCCTTCTCCATGCCGATGGTGGTCGGCAGGAAATCGGTCTCCACGCCCAGCGGCGTCTCGGGCGCGTACAGGCCGGAGGCGCTGCCCGTAGGGAGGCGGTCGCCCCAGCGATGGAACAGGAACAGCGCCGCGCGATACATCACCGCGCCCACCGGGCCGGGCAGGATGACGAACCAGAACATCACCCCGAAGACGTGACGGTGCGAAGTCGCCAGCGCGGTTTCGATGGTGAGCTTGACGATCTCGCTGACGCTCAATCCGTCGCAGGCATGCCCCCGCCACGAGGCGAGCAGCGAGCGGGCGCGCTCGACCTCGCCGTCCCTGAGCGCCTGGTGGATATCGGTGAAGTAATGGCTTTCCTGGCGGAAGCCCATCGTCACGTACAGCACGCCCACGTTGAACGCCAGCGCGAGCAGCGGATGCAGTTGCGCCAAGCCCTCGTAGATCAGCCAGGCAGCCAAGAGCAGCGGCAGCACGGCGAGCAGCCAGGCGATCATGCCGTGATGGCGCTCGCCGGCGTTGAATTTCTGCTCGAGCCAAGCCGCATATCCTGCCAGCGGCGCGTAGATGGCGCGCCGGTCGGAAAGCGGCCGCCACTGCTCGAGCGCCAGCGCGAGAATGAGGGAAATCAGCGTCATCGCGTCTTGTTGTGCGGAGCCTGGAGGCCCCGGGCTTTGTCGAGAAGGGCCATTATAAGAGCGCAAACGCGGGGACGCAGAACACCGCCGCGGCCGAGGCCAGCGCGTCGGATTTGGCAGACCGGACGGAATGACGCGTGCGGCCGCCGCGGGCGACGGCCGCAGCGCGATGTTTCGTGAAGCGCTGGCGAAAGCTGGAGCCGCCTCAGGCGACCCTGCTGCTCAGGCGGTCGGGAATCCGGTATTCCGCGTCCGTCATCAGATCGATGCCGCAGCTCAGCCCTTCCACCCAGTCGATGAACTCTTGCACCGCGGGGCCGCGCATCGGAGCCCCGTGCTGCGGCACGATCATGTCGATTTTGAGCTGTCTGACCATCTTGGCCCAGAAGCGGAGGATCTTGTTGGACACCATCAGCCGCCGGTGAAAGCCTTCCATGCGGGGAATGTGGTCCTTCAGCGAAGTGACGAACTCCGAAGGCTTGACGCCCGTCCCCAAGGACGCGCCGAGATCGCCCGAGAAAAGAATGCGGCTCACCGGATCGTAGAACTGGAAGTTGCCTTCGGCGTGCAGGAAGTGCGCCGGCAGGGCGATGAGCTCCGTTGCGCCGACGCGGATGAACATTCCCCCGTCCGGGATGCCGATCACCCGGCCGTCGGTTTTGCCCGGCTTGCAGAAGTGCGGCGCGAAGCGCTCCCACACCCTGGAGATGTAGAGGGTGGCCGTGGTTGCCGTCATCCACCGGTCCAGCGAGGCGATGATGTCGGGATCGGCGTGCGAAGCAAGGATGGCGGAGAGGCGGCTCGGCGGGAAATGGCGGATCATGGCGACGTAGAGCGGCGCGTAAGCCAGGTTGCCACCAGGGTCGATGATCGCGCCGGTGTCGCCGTCAACGATCAGGAACTGATTGGATTGCACCGCCTCGCCGTTTTCTTCGGTGAGATCGGTGAACATCAGGCATTTGTGGCCGTTCTTGTTATATAGCTCGGTCGGCATTTCAGCTCGCAGAAAGAAAAACGGAGGTTTGTCGTTGACGGGACTGTAAGCGACCGAGGTCGAAGCCTTTTGATATGGGTCAAGCGAGGCGGCTTCTCAGCGGACGACGCCGAGGTGGCGGCAGAAATTCATTAGCATTCCTGCGGTCGCACCCCAGATGTAGCGCGATCCGAAGGGCACGGCGTAGTAATGCCGCTCGCGGCCGCGATGGATGACCGTGTTGCGCTGGTGATTGCGCGCATCGAGCAGGTGCGGAAGCGGCACGTCGAACACTTCCGCCACTTCGAAGGGATCGAGCTTCGGTTCGGCCGGGGCTTCGATGAGTCCGACCACGGGCGTGACCCGGTAGCCCGTTACGGTGACGTACTCGCTCAGGACACCGATCACCTCGATGCGTTCGGCGGGCAGGCCGATTTCCTCCTGCACTTCCCGCAGCGCGGTGTCGACCGGCGTCGCATCCTCCGGATCGCTGCGCCCCCCGGGGAAGCTGATCTGGCCGGCGTGATCGTGCAGGTGGGCGGTGCGCACCGTGAACAGCATGCGCAAATCGCCCCCCTGAACCAGAATCGGAACGAGCACCGCGGCAGGACGGATCTCCGAAGCCGGACGCCACAGCCAGCCGTCGCCCTGCGTCAGCGGCGGGGCCACGGGCGCCTGCGCCAGACGCTGCCTCAACCACTGCGCCGAGATTGCCGAAAGGACCGTATCCATTTTTTGCATCTTAACCGAGGGGAGCGGCGGCCGCGCCGCCCTCGCTCAGGCGTAAGCTATCGCGTACCGGCCATCCGCCGGGCCTTCTTCTGGAGGAACTCCCATGAAAACCGCTCGCATCCTGATCTCCGCCGCTGGTCTGCTGTTCAGCGCCGCCGCATGGGCGATGCACTGTCCGCAGGACATGGCGAAAATCGACGCCGCACTCGCCAAGCAGCCGCAGCTCTCGCAAGCGGAATTGGAGCAAGTGAAGAAGCTGCGTGCCGAGGGCGAAGCCCTGCACAAGGCCGGCAAGCACCAGGAGTCGGTCGAGACGCTGGCCAAGGCCATGCGCATCCTGAAGATCGACTGAGCGCATCAAACGTCGCGCCACCCCTGCTCCCTGCCGAGCCGCGAGGCGAAGTCCCGGAGCGCGGACATCAGGGCGCGGCGGATCCCCGGCTCCCACACCGAGTGGCCGGCGTCCGGCACGACGACGTAGCGCGCCTGCGGCCACTCCTGCGCAAGCTCGTAGGCCGTCACCGGCGGACACACGACGTCGTAGCGTCCCTGCACGATCACGCCCGGAATGTCGCGCAGCCGGTGCGCGTTCTCCAGCAGGCTGTTCGGCGGCAGGAAGATGTCGTGCATGAAGTAGTGCGCTTCGATGCGCGCCAGGCCGAGCGCGACCACGTCGTCGGCGAAATGCGCCATCACCTCTGGCGAAGGCAGGAGCGTGGAGCAGGCGCCTTCGTACCGGCTCCATGCCTTGGCGGCCGGCATGTGCACCGCCGGATCCGGGTGGGTGAGGCGTGCGTAATACGCGCCCAGCAGGTCGCCGCGCTCGGTCGCCGGCAAAAAACCGGCGAAGCGTTCCCACTCCTCCGGATAGATGTTCCGCAAGCCGTAGAGAAACCAGTCGATCTCGCTCGGTCGGCAAAGAAAGATGCCGCGCAGCACCAGGCCCAGACAGCGTTCCGGATGCGCCTCGGCATAGGCGATGGCGAGCGTG
>QGUL01000168.1 GCA_003242425.1 Pseudomonadota bacterium
AATCCTCACCTTCCTCTTCCGCGGCCGGGTCCGGATGTTTTAAGGAGACGGCCCCAATCCCCACCGCGGGGACGGCCTGCCGGCGGGAGCCCCCTTCATCCCCTCGCCGCATTTCGACGAACGGCCGGCGGGTGTCGACATCAGCCTCATCGTGGTGCACGGCATCAGCCTTCCGCCCAATCAGTTCGGGGGGGACGAGGTGGCGCGTCTCTTCACCGGCACGCTGAATTGGGATGCCCATCCCTATTTCCAGGGCCTGCGCGGCATGAGGGTGTCGGCGCATTTCTACGTCCGGCGCAGCGGGCGCGTGCTGCAGTTCGTCTCCTGCCGCCACCGTGCGTGGCATGCCGGCGCCTCCCGCTGGGCGGGGCGCGAGCGCTGCAACGACTTCTCCGTGGGCATCGAGCTCGAGGGCGCGGACCACATCTTCTACACCGACGCCCAGTACGAGCGGCTCGCGCAACTGTGCGCGGCGTTGCGTTGCCGCTATCCGATCCGCGACATCGTCGGTCACGCCGACATCGCCCCGGGTCGCAAGACCGACCCCGGCCCCGCCTTCGACTGGCAGCGTTTGCACGAGACGCTCGCCACCCTCTGAGCCGCGACTGCGCATTGCGTGGCGCGGACAAGCGCTCGTGTGGGCGAGCGGCCGCTCAACTCGCATGCTGCGTGCACCATCGCCGTGCTTTGTCCCGATTCCGACACGGACATAAGAACCGCGGACGAAAAATTTTGATCGGGATGTTGTTGCGTGGCCCGGAGGTGCGCACTAGAATCGGTAGCGTCCGACTGCGACACACACTATATCTAGTGTGTCTCGGCGAGAAGAGGCGCCGAGACGGAGGCGGTCGCGGCGATGCGACACCGTTCAAAACGAACAGAGGAGACGCTCATGCAGCATGTCGGCGAAATCGCCACCACCACGCCGTCACCGAACCCCGCCACGACGGACGACGCCTTCACGCCGCAGGCGCAATTCGAATCGCAGTTCTCCCAGTACAAGGTCATCCGGCGCAACGGTGCGGTGGTGCCCTTCGAGCCGAGCAAGATCTCCATCGCCATGACCAAGGCCTTCCTGGCGGTCAAGGGCGGGCAGGGTGCCGCCTCCGCGCGCATCCGTGAACTGGTATCGCACCTCACCACCCTGGTCGTGACGGCCCTGATGCGCCGTCAGCCCATGGGCGGCACTTTCCATATCGAAGACATCCAGGATCAGGTGGAACTGGCGCTGATGCGCTCCGGCGAGCACGACGTCGCGCGCGCCTACGTGCTGTACCGCGAGAAGCGCGCCCAGGCCCGTGCCGAGGAAGCGCGCCGCAAGGCGAAGGAGGGGGAAGCGGAGCGGGTGCTGCACGTGACCGTCGACGGCGAGCGGCGGCCGCTCGATATGGAGCGTTTGCGCGAGCTCGTCCATTCGGCCTGCGTGGAGCTGGGCGACGCCGTCCGCCCGGAGCTCATCCTCAACGAGACGGTCAAGAATCTCTACGACGGTGTGCCGCTGGAGGAGGTGCACAAGTCCGCCATCCTCGCCGCCCGCGCGCTGATCGAGAAGGACCCGGCCTATTCCTACGTTACCGCCCGCCTGCTGCTCAACACCATCCGGCGCGAGGTGCTGGGCGAGGAAGTCTCCCAGGCCGAAATGGCTACGCGCTATGCGGAGTATTTCCCGCAGTTCATCCGCCAGGGCATCGAAGCCGAGTTGCTGGATGAGGAACTGGGGCGTTTCGATCTCGCGAAGCTGGGCGCGGCCCTGGATGCCTCGCGCGACCTGAAGTTCGGCTACCTCGGCCTGCAGACCCTGTACGACCGTTATTTCCTGCACGTCGACGACCGCCGCATCGAGCTGCCGCAGGCCTTCTTCATGCGCGTCGCGATGGGCTTGGCGCTGCGCGAGATCGACCGCGAGGCGCGGGCGATCGAGTTCTACAACGTGCTGTCGTCCTTCGACTTCATGAGCTCGACGCCGACGCTGTTCAACTCGGGCACGCGCCGGCCGCAGCTGTCGAGCTGCTACCTGACGACGGTTCAGGACGACCTCGAGGGCATCTACGAGGCGATCAAGGAGAACGCCCTGCTGTCGAAGTACGCCGGCGGTCTGGGCAACGACTGGACGCCGGTACGCGCGCTCGGCAGCCACATCAAGGGCACCAACGGCAAGTCGCAGGGCGTGGTGCCCTTCCTCAAGGTGGTGAACGACACCGCGGTGGCGGTCAACCAGGGGGGCAAGCGCAAGGGCGCGGTCTGCGCCTATCTCGAGACCTGGCACCTCGACATCGAGGAGTTCCTCGAGCTGCGCAAGAACACCGGCGACGACCGCCGCCGCACCCACGACATGAACACCGCCAACTGGATCCCGGACCTGTTCATGAAACGGGTCATGGAGGACGGCGAGTGGACGCTGTTCTCGCCCTCGGACTGCCCGGATCTGCACGACAAGTACGGGAAAGCCTTCGAGCAGGCTTATCTCGCCTACGAGGAGAAGGCCGCGCGCGGCGAGCTGAAGCTCTACAAGAAGGTGTCCGCCGTCCAGCTGTGGCGCAAGATGCTGTCGATGCTGTTCGAGACCGGGCATCCGTGGATCACCTTCAAGGACCCCTGCAACATCCGCTCGCCGCAGCAGCACGTGGGCGTGGTCCACAGCTCCAACCTTTGCACGGAGATCACGCTCAACACCAGCGACACCGAAATCGCGGTCTGCAACCTGGGCTCGGTTAACCTGGTGGCGCATCTCAAGGACGGGCAGCTCGACCACGAGAAGCTCAAGCGCACCGTCTCCATCGCGATGCGGATGCTCGACAACGTCATCGACATCAACTACTACGCGGTCGGGAAGGCGCGCAATTCCAACCTCAAGCACCGGCCGGTGGGGTTGGGTGTCATGGGCTTCCAGGACTGCCTGCACAAGCTGCGCATCCCCTACGGCGCGCAGGAGGCGGTCGAGTTCGCCGACCGCTCGATGGAGGCGGTCGCCTACTACGCCTACTGGGCCTCCACGGAACTCGCCGAGGAGCGCGGCCGCTACAGCAGCTACCCCGGTTCGCTGTGGGACCGCGGCATCCTGCCGCAGGACACCCTGAAGCTTCTGGCCGAGGAGCGGGGCGGTTATGTGGAGGTGGACCAGTCCGCCACCATGGACTGGGACGCGCTGCGCCAGCGCATCAAGACCTACGGCATGCGCAACTCGAACTGCTTGGCGATCGCGCCTACCGCCACCATCGCCAATATCGTCGGCGTGTCTCCTTCCATCGAGCCGACCTTCCAGAACCTCTACGTGAAGTCGAACCTGTCGGGCGAGTTCACGGTGGTGAACGAGTACCTGGTCGCGGATCTGAAGCGCCTGGGGCTGTGGGACGAGGTCATGATCGCCGACCTCAAGTACTTCGACGGCAGCCTGGCCCGCATCGACCGCGTGCCGGAGGAACTACGCCGCCTGTATGCCACGGCCTTCGAGATCGAGCCGAAGTGGCTGGTGGAGGCCGCCTCGCGCCGGCAGAAATGGATCGACCAGTCGCAGTCGCTCAACCTCTACATCGCCAACGCCTCCGGCAGGAAGCTCGACGAGACCTACAAGCTGGCGTGGATACGGGGGCTGAAGACCACCTATTACCTGCGTGCGGTGGGGGCGACGCATGCGGAGAAGGCGACGGTGAAGGCGGGCGCGCTGAACGCGGTGCCGGCCGATGGCGGCATGGCCGCGCTGGCAGCCGAGCCGGCCAAGTTCTGCTCGATCGACAACCCGGATTGCGAGGCCTGCCAGTAAGGCCAGACGGATGAAGCGCGCGGGCGTGGCCCGCGAACGCCGCACCTGCGGCTAGCGAGAACAGACAGGAGAGGAGCTATGTTGAGTTTCGAGGACGAGCTGACGACGGGACTCATGCCCGCGGGTGGCGTGCCGGGGCTGCAGGGCATCGTGTCGGCGGGCGTGCAGCCCGTTCCGTCCGTGCCGGCCGACAAACCGCAGTACCGGCGCATCCGGGTGGAGGACAAGCGCGTCATCAACGGCCAGACCGACGTCAACCAGCTCGTGCCCTTCAAGTACAAGTGGGCCTGGGAGAAGTACCTGGCCGCCTGCGCCAACCACTGGATGCCGCAGGAGATCAACATGAGCCGGGACATCGCGCTGTGGAAGGACCCCAACGGCCTGACCGAGGACGAGCGCCGCATCGTCAAGCGCAACCTCGGCTTTTTCGTCACCGCCGATTCCCTGGCGGCCAACAACATCGTGCTGGGGACGTACCGCCACATCACCGCGCCGGAGTGCCGCCAGTACCTGCTGCGGCAGGCGTTCGAGGAGGCCATCCACACCCACGCCTACCAGTACATCGTCGAGAGCCTGGGGCTGGACGAGGGGGAGGTGTTCAACGCCTATCACGAGATCGAGAGCATCCGCGACAAGGACGAGTTCCTGATCCCCTTCATCGACACGCTCACCGACCCGGCCTTCAAGACCGGCACGCCGGAGGCCGACCAGCAGCTCCTGAAGAGTCTGATCGTCTTCGCCTGCATTATGGAGGGGCTGTTCTTCTACGTCGGCTTCACCCAGATCCTCGCGCTCGGGCGGCAGAACAAGATGACCGGCGCCGCCGAGCAGTACCAGTACATCCTTCGTGACGAGTCGATGCACTGCAACTTCGGCATCGACCTCATCAACCAGATCAAGCTCGAGAACCCGCACCTGTGGACGTTGGAATTTCGCGACGAGATCCGTTCGCTGATGCTCAAAGCAGTTGATCTCGAGTATCGTTATGCGGAAGATACGATGCCGCGCGGTGTGCTGGGCTTGAACGCACCGATGTTTAAAGAGTATCTTCGCTATATCGCGAATCGGCGTTGTCAACAGATCGGCATCGAGCCGCTGTTCCAAGGCGCGACGAACCCGTTCCCTTGGATGAGCGAGATGATCGATCTGAAGAAGGAGCGCAACTTCTTCGAGACGCGGGTGATCGAGTATCAGACCGGAGGCGCCCTGAGTTGGGATTAGGTAGATACCGATTCAAGCAGCGCTGCGTGGCCCGACAAAACCGGGCG
>QGUL01000169.1 GCA_003242425.1 Pseudomonadota bacterium
GCGCCATGTGGGGCCAAGACGCAGGTCTTTCGCCGGCTGCAAGGCGGACGGGAAGGAGAGCGATGAATCGCTTCCAGGGGCCCACCATCGCCCGGCGCATGATCATCGGCTTCGGCGCGCTGCTGGTGTTGCTCGGCGCGCTGCTCGGCAGTATCTATGTCTGGCATCAGGACAGCGTGCAGGCGCAGCGCCGCTTCTCGACGTTCAGCCGGCCGCTTACCGATGCGGCCTATACGCTCGAGCATCGCATCCTGCAAGTAGGCATCGCGTTGCGCGCCTACATGCTGACGCCCGACACCAGGCGCCTGACGCGCTTCGAATCGTCGGTGGCCGAAGCGCGCGAGCTGATGCGCGAACTCGCCGCCATGCCGATGAACGACGGCGACCGCACCTTGCTGAGCGAGCTGTCGCCGGTCATGGAGGATTATCTGGCGGCGACGACGGGCATCGTGGAGCGGCGACGCAACGGCCTCGTCGACATCGACGCCGAGGCTCATGTGCAGGCCATGCGCGAGTCGCTGATCGCCCTGACCGAACAGTTCGTCGTGCGGCAGATGGCGAACACCGACGGCGCCATCGCGGAAATGATTGCGGCGCAGAGGCGGGTGCAGCGCGGCCTGATCACTACCGGCCTCCTCAGCCTGCTGTGCTTCGTGGTGCTCGCCTGGCTGATCACCCAGTCGGTACGCAGACCCGCCAGGGAACTGGTGGAGATCGCCACGGCGCTCAAGAACGGCGACTGGAAGCCCGCGCTCGCATTGGGCGAAAGCGCGCGCAGCGGCGAACTCGCCGACAACGAGATGGCACGCATCGGCCATGCCTTCGGCATCGCGGCGATCGCACTGGAGCAGCGCGAACAGCGGCTCGCCGCCGACCGGCAGGTGGCGCGCGCCTCGGCGACCAGCCTCGACCGCGCCGAAGTGGCCTCCATGGCCTTGCGTGCGATCGTCGCTTACGTCCGGGCCGAGATCGGCGTGCTGTACTGGAACGAGGGGGGCATGCTCGAACCTGTCGCCACGCACGGCGCCACGGCCCGGGCCTTGCCCGTCGGCGAAGGTTTGCCGGGGCAGGCGGCGCTGGAACGGCGCACCGTGCGCATGCGCGACATCCCGCGCGATGCGCCGTTCAGCGTGCGCATCGGTTACGACGAAGCGCCGCCGCGCGAGGTGACGGCCCTTCCCATCGTCTTCCGTCAGGAGGTGATCGGCGTACTGCTGGTGGCGACGCTGCGCACGCTGGACGAGGATGCGGTGGGATTCCTCGAAGACGCCTGCGCGCAGCTCGGCGTCGGTCTGCACAACGTCAGGGCCTACGAGCGGATCGAGCAGTTGCTCGACGAGCTGTCGGAACAGAGCCGGCGCATCCAGGCGCAGAACGAGGAGCTGCAGGCGCAGAACGAGGAATTGCAGGCGCAGAGCGAGGAGATCCGCACCCAGAACGAACAGCTCGCGGAACAGGCCGAGCAATTGCGCCGCCACGCCGAATTGCTGACCGAGGCCGACCGGCGCAAGACCGAGTTCCTCGGTCTGCTCGCGCACGAACTGCGCAATCCGTTGGCCGGCATCTCCAACAGCCTGTTCGTGCTGTCGCGCCCGGACGTGGACAACAGCCAGGCCGCGGCGGCACAGGCGATCATCGAGCGCCAGACCCGGCAGCTCAACCGCCTGATCGACGACCTGCTCGACGTGACGCGGGTGACGCGCGGCAAGGTGACGCTCAAGCGCGAGACGCTCGACCTCGTGCAACTGGTGCGCGATTGCCTGGAGGACCATCGCGCCACGTTCGAGCGCGCGCGCATCGCCCTCGCGGCCGAGTTGCCTGAGGGGCCGCTGCTGGTGGACGGCGACCGGGCACGGCTGTGCCAGATCATCGGCAACCTGGCGGACAACGCCGCCAAGTTCACCGACGAAGGCCGTCGCGTCACAGTGCGTCTGCGCGCCGACTGCGGCGTGGCGCAACTGGACGTGATCGACGAAGGCATCGGCATCGATCCCGCGGCTTTCGACCGGCTGTTCCGGCCCTTTACCCAGATCGGCAACGGCGGCCCGCGCGTCAACGGCGGCCTCGGGCTGGGCCTGGCCCTGGTGAAGGCCCTGGTCGAATTGCATCGGGGCACCGTCGAGGCGCACAGCGACGGCCCCGGACGCGGCGCACGCTTCACCGTGCGGCTGCCGCTCATCGAGATGCCGGCCGACTGGCAGCCGTCCGAACCACAAGGCGCATTGCAGGTGGAAGCGCCGCGCTGCCGCATCCTGATCATCGAAGACAACGTCGACGTGGCGATGTCCCTCTCGGTCGCGTTGAGCGCCGAAGGACACGAGGTGCGCGCGGTGCACGACGCCCGCGAGGGATTGGAAGTCGCGCGCATGTTCCGGCCCGAGGTGCTGCTGTGCGACATCGGCCTGCCGGTGATGGACGGCTACGAAGTGGCGCGCTGCATACGTGCCGACGAGACGCTCAGGAACGTCTTCCTCGTCGCCATCACCGGCTATGCCAGCGAACACGACCGCGAGAAGGCCGCGCAGGCGGGCTTCGACCATCATCTGCCCAAGCCGCCGGACTTCGAGCGCCTGAGCGCCCTGCTTGCCGAAGCAGCGGTCCGGCGCGCCCGCGCGTCCAGCGCCGCCTAGCGCGCACGCCGGGTGTTAGACTGGCGCCCGGTCCCTACACGGAATTGCAAGCATGCTGGGCTGGCTGTTGAGGCTGTTCTCCATCGCGGGCGGGGTGATCGCCGGCTGGTTCGTGGGACGCGATGCGCCCAACTACACCTTCCTGCAGATGGTCGTGACCCTGTTGCTCATCATCGCGGCGGTGGCGCTGCTCGCTTTCCTGCCCGAACGCTGGCAGGCGCGCCGGCGTGGCGGCGGACAGGACTAGCGTTCAGGGCGCGACCTGTCGCGGCGCGAGCGGGTCCGGCAGTTCCTCGCCTTCCAGCAACGCGCTGCCCAGCCCGGCGAAGTATTCGCTCAGGCAGGGCGCAAGCGGCCCGAAGAATTCGATCAGCGGCCGGTCCACGATCCAGTCCCCGAAGCTCCCGATCACGCGAAAGCAGTGGTGTTCGCGCTCGAAGGCTTCGGCGCGTATTTCGAACGCATCGACGTACAGGCTGCGCAACGCTCCGTTCGCATCCGCCGGAGGCAGCGGCAGCGGTTCGTGCAGACGCGCAACCTGCCAGCGGCCTTCGATGCGCACGCGCGCTTCCATGAGCGTCGCCATGGCCGTTTCCATGCGGGCCTTGGCCCCTTCCGGCGTCGTCGCGGCTTCGAGCAGATGAAGCCGCTGCGCGAGGCCGTCCTCGCCGTAGATCTCGCTGTGCAGCACGACGAGATAGGGCGCCTTGCCGAGGCGCTCGCGTTCCGCGGCGAGTCCCGCCAGCAGCGCGGCGGTACGGCCTTCCTCCGGATCGGCAGGGCGGCCGAGCAGCAATTCCGCCAAAGGGAGGAGCCCGTCCGCCGTTTCCATCACTTCAGCGGCTCCACCGCGAGGATTTCGTTGTCGGCGATCAGGAAGACCCGGTCGCCCGGCCGGCGTTCGATGAGATAGCCGCCTGAGAAGGAACCGAAGGCCGGCAGCACCGCGAAGTTTTCGCTGAACCAGAAGCAGGGCAGACGCAGCCTTTCGTTGGCGCGCCCGCGCAGGGCGAAGACCGGATGCAGATAGCCTGCGATGGCGAAACGGCGTACCGCTTCGGCCGGCTCGTGACAGAGCGCGAAGGGATCGAAGGGATAGCACTCGTCCACCACCTGCACGCGCAGCGACTTGGGCGGATCGCCAGTGTGGGTGTCGCGGCTGCCGCGCACCAGCATGAGCTCCAGGTCGGGATGGCGTTCGCGCCAGCTTTGCAGCTTCTCGAAGGTGGCCGGCTCGCGTCCTTTCTCCTCGTGCAGGAAATCGCCCAGGAAAATGATCTGCTTCACCGGGTGGCGCGCCAGGATGGCGTCCAGGCGCGCCAGGGATTCGTTCAAGGTGCCGCGCGAGGAAGGCGTGCCGTCGGCGCGCAGGCTTGCCTTGCCGAAATGGGCATCGGCCACCAGCAGGGTGTGGCGCTTGGGCCAGTACACCGCGCGTTCAGGAAGCAGCACCAGCCGCTCGCCGCGCGCCTCGATGTCGAGATCCTTGGAAGCCATTCGGTCCTGTTCCGGTTTGCCCCGTGCCCGGATTGTCGGGCTTGCGCCGCTTTACGTCGAGAGGTGCCGTGCGCTTCTCAGTCCCCGATTCAGTCCTTGGGCACCGGCCGCGGCCGCTTGTCCGGTCCCAGCGCGACATAGGTCAGCGTCGCCTCGGTCACGCGCACCACTTCGATATCCTCGGGATTGCGTTGCGCATAAACCTCCACGCGCACGGTGATGGAGGTCGTGCCGATGCGCAGGATCTCCGTATAGAAGGACAGCAGATCGCCGATCTGCACCGGCTGGCGGAAGACGAAGGACTGTACCGCCACGGTGGCCACCGGCCCGCGCGCGCGTTGGGCCGCCACCACGGCGCCGGCGATGTCCACGTGCGACATGATCCAGCCGCCGAAGATGTCGCCATGCTGGTTGGCGTCGGCCGGCATCGGCACGACGCGCAGCGTCGGTTCGCGGTCGGCGGGCAGGGAAACCTTCTCTTCCATCAGTGCTGCTCCTGTTCGAGGCTGCGAGCGTAATGCAATGGCCCGCCGCGGAAGGGCGCGAAACCGGTGCCGAAGATCAGCCCGGCATCGGCGAGATCCGCGTCGGCGACGATGCCTTCCTCCACCGCGCGGCGCGCCTCATCGAGATAGGGCGTGAGGAGCCGCCGGATCAGCGTCTCGTCGACGTGGCCCGCCGGCCCTTTCACCGGCTTGCCCTCGTGCCAGCGGTAGAAGCCTTCGCCGCTTTTCTTGCCGAGTTTGCCAGCTTCGACGAGCTGGCTCAGCTTGCGCGGCGGCGCGGCTTCCGGTACGAGCTGTTTGCCCACCACTGCGCAGATGTCCAGGCCCACCGTATCGGCCAGCGTGATCGGCCCCATCGGCATGCCGAACTGTTCCGCG
>QGUL01000170.1 GCA_003242425.1 Pseudomonadota bacterium
GGCTGGGTCGGGGTCGCGAGGGGGGCCCGGACGGTCCCCGCCCCGGGGAGGAAACCTGGGGCTACTGAGTGGCCGCCGACCCCGACCGCACCCGCGACCTGATCGTCGCCATCGTCAGCGGCGTGGGCATCGCCATGCTCGCCTACGCCGCCATGACGCGACCCATGCCCGAGAGCGTGTCGCGCTACTACGTCGAGAACGCCTATACCGGCGGCGGGGGCCACAACATCGTCAACGTGATCCTGGTGGACTTCCGCGGCTTCGATACCTTCGGCGAGATCACCGTGCTCGGGATCGTCGCACTCACCGTCTACGCGTTGCTGCGGCGTTTCCGGCCGGCGCCCGACAGCATCGAGATTCCCGAACAGCAGCGCAGCGAACAGGCGCGGCGCATGGACAATCCCGAGCGCGAGAAGAGCGAAACCATCGCCGACTACCTGCTCATTCCCTCGGTCCTCATGCGCCTGCTGTTCCCCGTCATCGCGGCATTCTCGATCTTCCTGTTCCTGCGCGGACACGATCTGCCGGGCGGCGGCTTCGTGGCGGGGCTCACCATGGCCATCGGCTTCATCGTGCAATACATGGCGGGCGGCACGCGCTGGGTGGAAGCGCGCCTGTCCATCCGCCCCATCAACTGGATCGCGCTCGGTCTGCTGTTCGCGGGCCTGACGGGCGTCGGCGCCTGGCTGGTGGGCTACCCCTTCCTCACCTCGCATCACAGCTACGGCGAAGTGCCGCTGCTCGGCAAGCTGCCCTTCGCGACCGCGCTGCTGTTCGATTTCGGCGTCTTCCTGCTCGTGATCGGCGCCACGGTGCTGATCCTCATCGCGCTGGCGCACCAGTCGATCCGCAGCCACCGGGCGCACGGCCCGGCCACACAGACGCCCTATACCGCCATGGGAGAGACTCGATGGAAATGATTGTCGCCATCGCGATCGGCGTGCTGACCGGCTCGGGCATCTGGCTGATCCTGCGGCCGCGTACCTTCCAGGTCATCATCGGTCTGTCGCTGCTGTCGTACGCCGTGAACCTGTTCATTTTCAGCACCGGCCGGCTGCGCATCGGCATGCCCCCTGTGCTGGAAGTCGCCGCAAAGGGCGATCCGAGCCTGTACGTCGATCCCCTGCCGCAGGCGCTGGTGCTGACGGCGATCGTCATCGGCTTCGCGACCACGGCGCTGTTCCTGGTGGTGCTGCTCGCCGCGCGCGGCTTCACAGGCACCGACCACGTCGACGGCCGGGAGCCTGAAACATGAGCTGGACGGATCACCTGCTCTTGATGCCAGTGCTGCTGCCGCTGTTCTCGGCAGTGGCGATGCTGTTGCTCGGCGGCGAGAAGCGGCGACCTCAGAAAGCCGCACTCAATCTGATCGCCACGGTCGCGCTGCTGTTCATCGCGGTCGCGCTGCTGCGCCAGGCCGACGCCGATCCGGACGGCGCCCGGGTGAGCGTCTATCTGCTCGCCAACTGGCCGGCGCCGTTCGGCATCGTATTCGTGCTCGACCGCCTGTCGGCGCTCATGGTGCTGCTGAGCGCCGTGCTGGGTCTGGCCGCGCTCCTTTATGCGCTCGCACGCTGGCACCGCGCCGGCTCGCACTTCCACACGCTGTTCCAACTGCAGTTGATGGGCTTGAACGGCGCCTTCCTCACCGGCGACCTGTTCAACCTGTTCGTGTTCTTCGAAGTGCTGCTGGCGGCCTCCTACGGGCTGCTGCTGCACGGCTCCGGGCCCGACCGGGTGCGCACCGGCCTGCATTACATCGCCGTCAACCTCGCCGCCTCGCTGCTCTTCCTGCTCGGCGTCAGCCTGATGTACGCCGTGACCGGCACGCTCAATATGGCCGACCTCGCGGTGCGCGCCCCTGCGCTCGGGAAAGAAGACCGCATGCTGCTCGAAGCCGGCGCGGCGCTGCTCGGCATCGCCTTCCTGGTCAAGGCGGGCATGTGGCCGCTCGGCTTCTGGCTGCCGCCGGCCTACGCCGCCGCCAGTCCGCCGGTCGCGGCGCTGTTCTCGATCATGAGCAAGGTCGGCGTGTACGCGCTGATCCGGGTGTGGCTGCTGCTGTTCAGCGAGCCGACGGGCGGCGATTCGGCGCTGTTCGGCAGCAACTGGCTGCTCTGGGGCGGCGTGCTCACCATCTTCTACGGCTCCATGGGCGTGCTCGCCTCGCAGGACATGGCGCGGCTCGCGGGCTACAGCGTGCTCGTCTCCACCGGCACCATCCTCGCCATCCTGGGGACCGGCCATACCAGCGTGACAGGCAGCGCGCTGTTCTACCTCGTCAACTCCACGCTGGCGCTCGGCGCCTTCTACCTGCTGCTGGAACTGGTCGAACGCGGCCGCACGGCGGGCGCCGACATGCTCGCGGTCACGCTGGAGGCCTTCGGCGACGACGCCTTTACCGAGAAGGAAGTCGGCGTGGCGATTCCCGCGGTGATGGCGGTGCTGGGCATCGCCTTCGTCTGCTGCGGGCTGCTGCTCGCCGGGCTGCCGCCGCTCTCGGGCTTCGTCGCCAAGTTCGCGATGGTGACGACGCTGTTCGAGCCCGAAGGACTGGCCGCCGCGCCGAACGCCACGCCGACCACGGCGTGGGTCCTGCTCGCGGCGATCGTCGGTTCGGGCCTGATGGTGCTGGTCGCCATGACGCGCGCCGGCATCCGCACCTTCTGGGCGCCGATCCAGCGCACCGTGCCGCGCGTGCAGGTGATCGAGATCGCGCCCGTCATCGGCCTGCTCGGCCTGTGCGCCGTGCTGACGGTCTACGCCGGTCCCGTGATGCGCTACATGCAGGCCACCGCGACCGCGCTGCATGCGCCGCACGACTACGTACGGCAGGTGCTGGCCGAACCGCAAGTCAAGGAGCGACGGCCATGATGCGGCGCATCTTCCCCTTCCCGCTCTTCAGCGTGGCGCTGTTCGCGATATGGCTGCTGCTCAACCAGAGCGTATCGCCCGGCCACCTCTTCGCCGGCGCGCTGATCGGCATTCTCGGCCCCATCGCCATGACGGCGCTGGAACTGCCCCGGGCGAAGTTCCGGCGCGTACGCGCCATCCTCAAGCTCCTGTGGCTGTGGTTCGAAGACGTGGTGCGCTCGAACAACGCCGTCGCCATGATCGTGCTGCATCCCAATCTGCGTGGAGCGACTTCCGGGTTCGTCGACATTCCGCTCGAATTGCGCAGCCGCTACGGGCTCGCGTTGCTGGCGATCATCATCACGTCCACGCCCGGCACGCTGTGGACGGATTACGACACGGCCACCGGCGTCATGCGCATGCACGTGCTCGATCTGATCGACAAAGCGGCGTGGGTGCGCCGCATCAAGGAACGCTACGAGAGCCTGTTGCTGGAGATTTTCGAATGAGTGCGACGGTATTGGACTGGGCCCTCGTCGCCGCGCAAGTGCTGCTCGCGCTGGCGATGGTCTGCGCGGTGTTCCGGCTGGCCAGAGGGCCGCGGGCGCAGGACCGGGTGATCGGCCTGGACACGCTGTACGTGAACGCCATGCTGCTGCTCCTCACCTTCGGCATCCGGACGGGCAGTTCGCTCTACTTCGAGGCGGCGCTGGCGATCGCGCTGCTCGGTTTCGTCGCCACCGTGGCGCTGGCGAAATTCCTCATGCGCGGCGAGGTGATCGAATGAACGCGCTTCCCGACTGGGCCGCCTGGCTCACCGCCCTGCTGTTGCTGCTGGGCGCCGGCATCACCTTCATCGGCTCGCTGGGACTGGTGCGGCTGCGCAAGTTCTACGACCGCGTGCATGCGCCCACGCTCGGCACCACGCTCGGCACGCTGAACATCGTGCTGGCGTCGATGATCTACTTCAGCATCACCGAAGCCCGGCCGGTGCTGCACGAGATCCTGATCGCGATATTCGTCACGGTGACAACGCCCATCACCTTGCTGCTGATCGTGCGCGCGGCCGTGTTCCGCGATCAGCTCGGGAAGTGAAACCGGGGACGGAAAACGAAGAAGCCCGCGTCGAGCGGGCTTCCTTGCATTCTGGCGGAGAGTGAGGGATTCGAACCCTCGATACGGATTTTAGTCCGTATACTCCCTTAGCAGGGGAGCGCCTTCGACCTCTCGGCCAACTCTCCGTGATCGTGAGGCCGCCGATGTTACGCGGTCAGTCCCTTCGGGTCAAACCGCATTGCGGGCGGCATATGCATTCCCTCAGGCCGTCTCTTCTTCGAGGCCGAAGGCCTTGTGGAGCACGCGCACCGCGAGCTCCAGGTATTTTTCGTCGACGACGACCGAGATCTTGATCTCGGAGGTCGAGATCATCTGGATGTTGATCCCTTCCTCGGCCAGCGTGCGGAACATCTTGCTGGCGATGCCGACGTGCGAACGCATGCCCACGCCGACCACCGAGACCTTGCAGACCTTGTCGTCGCCGACAATGTCCTTCGCGCCGATGTGCGCCTGCACCTTCCGGGCGATTTCCATCGCCTTGGCGAAATCGTTGCGGTGCACCGTGAACGAGAAGTCGGTCTTGCCGTCGACGCTGGCGGTCTGGATGATCATGTCGACGTCGATGTTGGCGTCGGCGATCGGGCCGAGGATCGCATAGGCGATACCCGGGCGGTCCGGCACCCCCGTCACAGTGATCTTGGCCTCGTCGCGGTTGAACGCGATCCCGGAAATGACAGCCTTCTCCATCTTCTCGTCTTCCTCGAAAGTAATCAGGGTGCCTTCGCCTTCGTCCTGGAAGCTGGACAGCACGCGCAGCCGCACTTTGTACTTGCCCGCGAACTCCACCGACCGGATCTGCAAGACCTTGGAACCAAGGCTTGCCATTTCGAGCATCTCTTCGAAGGTGATCGCCTTCAGGCGGCGGGCTTCCGGCACGATCCGCGGGTCGGTGGTGTAGACGCCGTCGACGTCCGTGTAGATCTGGCACTCGTCCGCCTTCAGTGCCGCGGCCAGCGCCACCGCCGAGGTGTCGGAACCGCCGCGGCCCAGCGTGGTGATGTTGCCCTGCGCGTCCACCCCCTGGAAA
>QGUL01000171.1 GCA_003242425.1 Pseudomonadota bacterium
CGACGCCGTGCGCCGCGCCCAGCGGCGGCTGCAGGAACTGGAGGCCAAGCAGCGCCAGCTGCTGGCGCAGGAACAAGCCGAACGTGCCGTGCCCAAGCCCGACCCCAAACCCGAACCGGCGCCGCAGGCGCAGCCGCAGCCGCAGCTCTCGGGTGTGGATTTGCGCGACTCGGCGCTGATGCTCGCGCGCATGGAAGCGCAGATCGCGCGCCAGATCGAGGAGTACAACAAGCGGCCGCGCAAAACCCACATCGGCGCCCGCGCCAAGGAGACGCGCTTCGCGCAATACGTGGAGGCCTGGCGGCAGAAGATCGAGCGCATCGGCAACCTCAACTATCCGGAAGGCGCCAGGGGCCGCATCTACGGCAGCCTGCGCATGACCGTGGCGATTCGCGCCGACGGCTCGGTGGAAAGCATGCAGATCGACCGTTCCTCCGGCCACCGTATCCTGGACGCCGCCGCGGAGAAGATCGTGCGCCTGGCCGAGCCCTTCGCGCCCTTCCCGCCGGAAATCCGCCGCGACACCGATATACTCGTCATCACCCGCACCTGGACTTTCGCGCCCGGCGACCGGCTCTACAACGATTAGCCGCCCGCCCGAGGCGACATCGAATCGCGTGCTCCCAATGAGCGACCGTTATGCAGTGATCGGCAACCCGATCGCACACAGCAAATCGCCCGAGATCCACGCCGCGTTTGCGCGCCAGACGGGCCAGGCGCTCGTCTACGAACGCCTGCTCGCGCCGCTCGACGGCTTCGTCGCCACCGTCGAAGCCTTCCGCTCCGCCGGCGGCCGCGGACTCAACGTCACGGTGCCCTTCAAGGAAGAGGCGTTCCGCTACGCCTCGCGGCGCTCGGTGCGTGCCGAGTCGGCCGGCGCCGTCAACACCCTCCGTTTCGACGGCGACGAGGTCTACGGCGACAACACCGACGGCGTCGGCCTCGTGCGCGACCTGCGCGCGAATCACGGCGTCACGCTGGAAGGTGCGCACATCCTGCTGCTCGGCGCCGGCGGCGCGGTGCGCGGCGTGGTGGGCGCCCTGCTGGAGGAGAGACCCGCGCGGCTGGTGATCGCCAACCGCACGCCGGGCAGGGCCGAAGCGATCGCCGCCGCCTTCGGTGCGGCCCCGGAGGCTTGCGGGTTCGATGCGCTCGCGGGCCAGCGTTTCGATCTCATCGTCAACGGTACCTCCGCCAGCCTGAGCGGCGAGCTGCCGGCGCTGCCCGAAGCGCTCTACGCGAAGGCACGCGTCGCCTACGACATGGTCTACGGTGCCGAGCCCACGGCCTTCATGCAGCGCGCCGCCGCGCTCGGCTGCCCGCGCTGCCTTGACGGCCTCGGCATGCTGGTCGAACAGGCCGCCGAATCCTTCTACGTCTGGCGCGGCGTGCGGCCCGAGACCGCGCCCGTGCTCGCCCAGCTTCGCGCCAGCCTGCGGGGATGAAACGGCTGTTGCGGCGCCTGATGCGCGCGCTCGGCTGGACGGCGGCCATCCTGGTCGGCGCGGTGCTGCTGATGCAGCTCTGGTTCTACGGCCACATCCTCTACTGGAGCAAATTCCCCGTCGGCGAGACGAGCTTCATGGCGCAGCGCCTGGAAGCGATGCGGCGCACACGCCCGAACGCCGAGCTGAACTACAGGTGGGTGGACTACGAGCGCATCTCCGACCATCTGAAACGCGCGGTGGTGGCGGCCGAAGACGCGAAGTTCGTCGAACACGAAGGTTTCGACTGGGAAGGCATCCGCCGCGCCGTCGAGAAGAACCAGCGCCGCGGCAAGCCGGTGGCGGGCGGCTCCACCATCAGCCAGCAACTGGCGAAGAACCTCTTCCTTTCCGGCGAACGGAGCTATCTGCGCAAGGCGCAGGAAGCGCTCATCACCCTCATGCTGGAACTGACGCTCGACAAGCGTCGCATCCTCGAGCTCTATCTCAACGTCGCCGAATGGGGCGAAGGCGTGTTCGGCGCTGAAGCTGCGGCGCGCCATTACTACGGCGTCAGTGCCGCGCGCCTGACGCGCACGCAGGCGGCGCGGCTGGCGGCGATGCTGCCGCGTCCGCGCTACTACGACCGCAACCGCGATTCCGCCTATCTGGCGCAATACAGCGCGCGCATCCAGGCGCGCATGGACGCGGTCGCCATTCCCTGATCAGGCCGCGGCGCGCAAGGCGGCGCGGCGCCCGCGGCGCGTGTTCACCGTCGCGAGCAGCAGCAGCCCGACCAGGAAGTAACTGCCGGTGATGAGGAAGGCGAGCCGGTGGTCGCCGCCCGAGAGCCAGCTCGCCAGGCCGTAGGTGACGGGGCCCAGGATCGAAGACAGCTTCACCGCCAGGCCCCACAGCCCGAAGAACTCCCCGCGCCGGTCCCTGGGGCTGAGGTAGCCGATCAGCGCGCGGCCGGCCGACTGCGAGGCGCCCAGGCACAGCCCGGCGAGATTGGCCGCGATCCAGAATTCGGAACGGCCCGCGGCCGAGTAGGCGATCAGCACCGTTGCAATCCAGCCGGCGAGCGTGAGCGCGATGGTGCGCACATGGCCGAGCCGGTCCTGCAACTGGCCGAACGCCAGCGCGCCGAGCGCGGCGGTGATGTTGACGGCGAGGATGAGGGTGATGGTCTCCTGCGTCTTAAAGCCCATCGCCTGTTCGGCGTAGATCGCGGCCAGCGCGATCACCGCCTGCACGCCGGCCTGATAGAACACCAGGCAGACGAGGAAGCGCGCCAGGTCGGCGAAACGCATGGCCTGGCGGACGGTCTGCGCCAGACGCCTGAACGCGGCGGCGGCGACGTTGCCGGTCACGGGCTGCGGCTGCGCCCGCTCCTTGAGCAGCAGCAGCGTCGGCAGGCTGGTGAGCAGGAACAGCCCGGCGGTGATGTAGAGCGTGACGGGCACGAATTCGGGCGCCGTCGCGCCGCGCGCCTGGGCCGCGCTGACGTAGGCGAGACAGACGCCGAGCGTGATCAGCCCGCCGATGTAGCCCAGCGCCCAGCCCCAGCCGGAGACGCGCCCCAGCGCCCGGCCGCGCGCAAGTTCCGGCAGGAAGGCCGCGATCAGGTTCTCACCGGTGCCGAAGAAGAAGTTCGAGACCGCCAGCAGCACGCAGGCGAGCAGGACCTCGCCCGGGCCTGCCAGTCCCAGCGCCGCGGTCGAGAGCACGCAGCCCAGCGTGGTCAGAACCAGCCAGCGCTTCTTGTTGGCGTGCTGGTCGACGTGGGCGCCCAGCACCGGCGCGCTCAGCATGATGAGCAGATAGGACAGCGCCAGCGTCGCCGTCCAGGCGAAGGTTCCCCAGACCGCGCCTTCCGTGACCACGGCGACGAAATAGGCGTTGAAGATCGCGGTGATGACGACCGTGGTGTAGCCCGAGTTGGCGAAGTCGTACATCGCCCAGGCCCACACTTCGCGCGGGCGTACATCGGGCGCGAGCGCGGGACGCGCGCGTCGGGCGTTATTTTTCTTGGGCATGGTGTTGTGATGATACAGGCGGTTGCTACAATCGCCCCCCCGAACCGGGCGGCCCCTGCCACGATCATCCCCCATGCCGCGATGAGCTTGGGCCCGAATCGCCGCCCGAGGCGGCCCCCTCTACCCGAAGCGATTGCCCCCCATGTCCCAACACCAAGTCGTCGAGCGCAAAGCGCCTGAAGACCTGCAGCAGGACCTCGAAGTGGTCCGCGAGCTGCTGCGGCGCCATCGCATCGTCGAGAGCCTGGTCGAGCGCCAGGAAGGCCCGCGCCGCGATCTGGTGGAGTCGCTGGTCCACAAGCAGCATCTGGCCGAGCTGCGGTCGCGCCTGGAGAACATGCATCCGGCCGACATCGCCTACATCCTCGAGGCGCTGCCGCGCGACGAACGGCTGATCGTCTGGGACCTGGTCAAGTCCGAAGCCGACGGCGAGATCCTGCTGGAGGTGAGCGAGGCGGTCCGCGAGTCGCTCATCCGCAGTATGGACCCGCAGGAGCTGGTCGCGGCGGCCGAGCAGCTCGACACCGACGAGCTCGCGGACCTCGCGCCGGACCTGCCGGAAGACGTCATGCAGGACGTCTTCCAGTCGCTGCCCATGGCCGAGCGCGAGCAGCTGCGCGCCGCCATGTCCTATCCGGAAGACAGCGTGGGCGCGCTCATGGACTTTGAGGTCGTGACCGTGCGCGAGGACGTCACGCTCGAAGTGGTGATGCGCTATCTGCGGCGCCTGGAGGAACTGCCCGACCACACCGACCAGATCTTCGTCGTCGACCGCAGCCAGCATCTCAGAGGCGTGCTGCCGCTCGGCAAGCTGATCGTCAGCGACCTGGACGAGAAGGTCTCGGCGGTCATGGTGCGCGACGACTACGTCGCGCTCTATCCGGACGACAAGGCGCAGGACGCGGCGCAGGCGTTCGAACGTTACGACCTCGTGTCGGCGCCGGTGATCGACGCCAGCGGCCGGCTCATGGGCCGCGTGACGGTGGACGCGGTCGTGGACTACATCAGCGAGCGCAGCGAGAACCAGCTGCTCAACAAGGGCGGCCTGCGCGAAAGCGAGGACGTTTTCGCCTCGGTGTGGGAATCGGTGCGTAACCGCTGGTCGTGGCTGGCCATCAATATGGTGACCGCCTTCATCGCCTCGCGCGTCATCGGCATTTTCGAAGGGACCATCGAGCAGCTCGTCGCGCTGGCGACGCTGATGCCCATCGTCGCCGGCATCGGCGGCAATTCCGGCAACCAGACCATCACCATGATCGTGCGCGCCTTCGCGCTCGGCCAGATCACGCCCTGGCAGGCCAAACAGCTATTGAAGAAGGAGATCGCGGTCGCGCTGGTGAACGGGCTGATCTGGGGCAGCCTGCTGGGGCTCGTGGCCTACTGGCTCTACGACAGCTACACCCTGGGGCTGGTCATGACCGCGGCCATGACGCTCAACCTGATGCTCCCCGCCACCAGGGCCGGGGTCATTCCCATCACCAGGGCCAATTTGGCCGGGAACCCTGCGCCCGGCTTTTCGGTCATATTCCATT
>QGUL01000172.1 GCA_003242425.1 Pseudomonadota bacterium
CCACAGCGGGGTACCCACCCCAACTGCCTCCCCAGCCCCCCCGGCACCGGAAAAAAGAGCTCACCTGGCCGTACTGGCCGCTCAAGCTGCGCACCTCGTCCTCGCATGAAGAAGGCGTGCAGCGCGACTGGGCGGTGACGACCAAGGCCTTCAGGGGCGAGAACGGCAAGGTCAAGGCGCTGGTCGCCGCGCGCGTCGAATGGAAGCGCGACGAAGCCACCGGCCAGATGAAAATGAGCGAGATTCCGGGCAGCGAATTCGAGATCCCCGCCGACTTGGTGCTGTTCGCGATGGGTTTCGTGGGTCCGGTGCAGACGGGCCTGCTCGAACAGGCCGGCGTGGAGAAAGATCCGCGCGGCAACGTGCGCGCTTCCACCGACGGTCCCGGCTGCTACCAGACCTCCCATCCCAAGGTCTTCGCCGCGGGCGATATGCGGCGCGGCCAGTCGCTCGTCGTCTGGGCGATCCGCGAAGGTCGCCAGTGCGCGCGGGCGGTGGACGAATACCTGATGGGCTCGTCCCTGCTGCCGCGCTGAAGCCGCTAGCGCAGCGAGCGCGACAGGAAGTGCCTGGGTTCGCGCGGCTGGACCGGAATGGCCTGGCCGCCGATGCCGTAAGGGCCGGGCCCGATCCGGTAGCGCGGCAGGAGCTGGATGCGGGTATGCCGGCTGCGGCCCCGCTCGTCGAGGTTGCGATCGATGAGGATCTCGCCCACGGGCGGATGCGCCGAACCCCAGTAATAGCCGCCGGCCGGGTAATAGACCGGCGCGCTTTCCGCAGGCGATGCGTAGGCGACGGCCGGCGCCTGCCGGGCGGCGTACAAAGCCTCTTCCAATTGACGGATGCGCCGGTTCGTCAGGCGCTCGTTCAATGCGCGTACTTCCTCGGCCGAGGGCTTGCGCATCTCCACCACGCTCAAGCGGTCATCGGACACACGCTCGATCTTCTGCACCGCGGCGGGACGGCTGTTGCTGTAATGCACGACGCCGCGCTCGTCGGTCCATTTGTAAATTTCTGCACCGGCCGATGCAGCGAAGCCCAAACTGAGCACACTTACGGCGCAGGCTGCGAGCAGGTGCTGCACGGGTAATGCGGCCATGGCTGACCTCCGGCATGTCGGCGGGTTGTACGGCGGGACGTTTCGTCCCGGATGAGGCAACGCGCATGCCGCAGTCCCTCGGCTGGAAGCCGCGAAGAACCGCGTGTACCATCGGCGCGTCGCCAGTACCGACTCCTTCCACCAGAAAATCGCGTCGATGAACATTGTCATTCTCGCCGCCGGTCAGGGCAAGCGCATGCATTCCGACCGGCCCAAGGTGCTGCACGAACTCGGCGGCCGTCCGCTGCTCGCCCACGTCCTCGCCACGGCGCAGACGCTCGCGCCGCGGCGCATCTGCGTGGTGTACGGTCACGGCGGCGAAACGGTGCGCGAGGCTTTCGCCGACGCCGCCGTGCAATGGGTGTTGCAGGAGCCGCAGCTCGGCACGGGGCACGCGGTGCAGCAGGCGCTGCCGCATCTCGATCCGGACGGGCCGACCCTGGTGCTCTACGGCGACGTGCCGCTCATCCGGGCGGAGACCTTGAAGCCGCTGCTCGAGGCGGCCGCACAAGGGTCGTTGGCCCTGCTGACCGTGGAGCTCGACGATCCCGCCGGCTACGGCCGCATCGTACGCGCCGACGACGGCCGCGTGCTGCGCATCGTCGAACACAAGGACGCCACGCCCGAGCAGCTGCGTGTGCGCGAAGTGAACACGGGCATCATGGCCCTGCCCACCCGGCGGCTCGCCGCCTGGGTCGGCTCGCTCCAGAACGACAACGCGCAGGGCGAGTACTACCTCACCGACATCATCGCGCGGGCGGTGGCGGAGGGCGTGGAAGTGCGCGCCTTTCAGCCCGGCGCCGTCTGGGAGACGCTCGGCGTCAACAGCAAGGCCCAGCTCGCCGAGCTGGAGCGCATCCATCAGCGCAACATCGCCGCGCAGTTGCTGGAGCAGGGCGTCACGCTCGCCGACCCGGCGCGCCTCGACGTGCGCGGGTCGCTTGCCTGCGGGCGCGACGTCCACATCGACGTCAACTGCGTGTTCGAAGGCGAAGTGGTCCTGGGCGACCGCGTATACGTGGGCCCGAACTGCGTGTTGCGCAACGTCCGCATCGCGGCCGATACGCGCATCGAGGCCTTCTGTTATCTCGACGGCGCCGACATCGGAGCCAACTGCCGGATCGGACCTTATGCGCGCCTGCGGCCGCAAACGCAGCTCGCCGAGTCGGTGCACATCGGCAATTTCTGCGAAGTGAAGGCGAGCTCCATCGGTGCCCATTCCAAGGCGAACCACCTCAGCTACATCGGCGACAGCGAAGTGGGGCGCAACGTCAACGTCGGTGCGGGCACCATCACCTGCAACTACGACGGCGCGAACAAGCATCGCACCGTGATCGAGGACGACGTGTTCATCGGCTCCGACACGCAGCTCATCGCGCCCGTGCGCGTGGGCCGCGGCGCGACCCTTGCGGCCGGCACGACCCTCACCAAGGATGCGCCGGCGGAACAGCTGACCCTGTCGCGCGTGCGGCAGGTATCGATCGCGAATTGGAAGCGGCCGACCAAGACGCCGAAGTGATCGTCCGTGGATAGGACGGGTCCCGTACAACCAGCATTCTCAGTGACGGTGTAGACATGTGTGGCATCGTGGGCGCCGTAGCGCGGCGCGACATCGTTCCGGTTCTCATCGAAGGGCTGAAGCGCCTGGAGTATCGCGGCTACGACTCGGCCGGCATCGCCGTGCTGAACGGCGGGCTGCGGCGGCTTCGCACTACCGGGCGCGTGGCGGAACTGGAAAAGCTCGCCCAGGCCGAACGCTTCAGCGGCAACGTCGGCATCGCTCATACGCGCTGGGCCACGCACGGCGTGCCTTCGGAACGCAACGCGCATCCGCACGTGAGCGGCGGTCTGGCCGTCGTCCACAACGGCATCATCGAGAACCACGAAAGCATGCGCCGCATGTTGCGCGAGCGCGGCTACGAGTTCCAGTCCGACACCGACACCGAAGTCATCGCGCATCTGCTGCACGACAAACTCAAGACGCATCCCGATCTGCTCTCGGCCACGCGCGCCGCGGTGGCGGAGCTGCAGGGCGCCTACGCCATTGCCGCGGTGACGCAGAGCGATCCCACCTGCATGGTGGTCGCGCGCAAGGGCGCGCCGCTGCTGCTCGGGCTGGGCGAAGGCGAACACTTCGCCGCCTCCGACGTCTCGGCCCTGCTGCAGGTGACGCAGCGCGTGATCTATCTGGAAGAAGGCGATGTGGCCGAGCTGCGCCTGGACAGCTGCCGCATCGTCGACGAGGCGGGCGAGACCGTGGAGCGTACCGTGCACGTCAGCGAGCTCACGGCCGCGGCGGTGGAGCTCGGACCTTATCGCCATTACATGCAGAAGGAGATCTTCGAGCAGCCCGGGGCGATGGCCAACACGCTCGAAATGGTCGCCAACGCCCAGTCGATTTCCCCGCATCTGTTCGGCGCGGAAGCGGCCGATGTCTTCGCGCAGGTGGATTCGGTGCTCATCCTCGCCTGCGGCACGAGCTATCACGCCGGCATGGTGGCGCGTTACTGGATCGAGGGTGTGGCCGGCATGCGCTGCACGGTGGAGATCGCCAGCGAATACCGTTACCGTGAAAGCGTGCCGGATCCGCGCCAGCTCGTTGTGACCATTTCGCAATCGGGCGAGACGGCCGACACCATCGCCGCCCTGCAGCACGCGAAGTCGCTCGGCCATGCGCATACCCTGACGATCTGCAACGTGCCGGAGTCCGCGCTGGTGCGCCAGTCCAAGCTGCGCTTCCTCACCCGTGCAGGCCCCGAGATCGGCGTGGCCTCGACCAAGGCTTTCACCACCCAGCTCGGCGCGCTGGTGCTGCTCACCATGGTGCTGGCCAAAATGCGCGGCCGTCTCTCGGTCGAACGCGAGCGCGAGCTGATCGGCGCGCTGCGGCATCTGCCCGCGGCGCTGCAGCAGGTGCTGGGCATCGAGCCGGCCATCGAGAACTGGGCCGACCGTTTCACGGTGTGCCAGCATGCGCTTTTCCTCGGGCGCGGCATCCACTATCCCATCGCCATGGAGGGCGCGCTCAAGCTCAAGGAAATCTCCTACGTGCACGCCGAAGCCTATCCGGCGGGCGAGCTCAAGCACGGTCCGCTCGCGCTGGTGGACCAGAACATGCCGGTGATCGCCATCGCGCCCAACGACGCGCTGCTGGAGAAACTCAAGTCGAACCTGCAGGAAGTGCGCGCGCGCGGCGGCGAGCTCTACGTCATCGCCGATCAAGGTTCGGAGGTCACGGAAGAGCCGGGGCTGCACGTGATTCCGCTGACCGATCACGCCGGCCTGCTCTCGCCCATCCTGCACACCGTCCCCTTGCAGCTGCTGGCCTATCACGTGGCGCTGCGCCGCGGCACTGACGTAGACAAACCGAGGAATCTGGCGAAGTCGGTGACAGTGGAATAGCCCGCCGCTCGCCGCGGCTCTCTTTGTAACGGCGTTCCAGCGAGTCGGCCGCCTCGTTCGAGGCGGCTTCCCTTTGAGCGACGCGCCCGGCGGCGCGGCGCGCATTACCACCACAAGGGGCGTCCTTTGCCGTCGGAGCGGGCGCTTTTCCGTTTTCAGGCGAAGGCGGCGGTGGCGAGTCGACCTGACGGACCGATGCAGGCCCGCGCGGTTATGTCCAGGGCACCATAGTTGCTTCAGTTGCCAAGCGCCACAGTATCGCGGCGTTCGTGAGCGGCGGTCTGTCGGCCTGGTTCGATTCCCATCCCCCGGCCGGGAGGGCGACGCCGCGGCGTTCAGCGTCCACCGCCGGGCGCCGCGTATCCGGGAGCCTCGATCGTCGCGGATGCAATGAAAGCGCTGCAGTTGAGTGGCCGGTCTACGGAACGCGTTTCAGGCGCGGACGGCACGTCCGCG
>QGUL01000173.1 GCA_003242425.1 Pseudomonadota bacterium
CGCTTCGAACAGCGCTCCGGCCGGCGGCCCTTCACGCTGCTGGAGCATCCGCGCCTGCGCGCAGGCTACGACTTCCTGGCGCTGCGCGCCGAAAGCGGCGAGGCGCCCAAGGAACTGGTGGACTGGTGGCGCCGTTTCATGGAGGCCGATCCCGCCGAACGGCCGGATCTGCTGCTGCCGCCGCCCGCGAGCGAG
Source organism: Pseudomonadota bacterium (assembly GCA_003242425.1). Lineage (GTDB taxonomy): Bacteria > Pseudomonadota > Gammaproteobacteria > Burkholderiales > SG8-39 > ZC4RG42. The sequence goes on from QGUL01000173.1 coordinate 196, forward strand.
AAGAAACGCCGCCGGCGCCGGCGCAAGCGCAAGGCGGCCGCCGAGGCCCCATCCGTCACGGCGGGGGAATAGGTGGCTCGCGCCTACATCGGCATCGGCGCCAACCTCGGCGACGCCGTACGGCAGGTGCGCGAGGCGATCGACGCACTGGACCGCCTGCCGCATACCCGGCTGGCAGCCGCCTCCTCGCTCTACCGCACCGCGCCGGTGGGCTATCTCGACCAGCCCGATTTCATCAACGCCGTGGCGGCCGTGGACACGGAGCTCGATCCCTACGCGCTGCTCGCTGCGCTGCATGAAGTGGAGCAGCGTTTCGGGCGCGAACGGCCGTTCAAGGACGCGCCGCGTACGCTCGATCTGGACGTACTGCTCTACGACGACCGCATCTCGGCCGATCCGGTGCTGACGCTGCCCCACCCGCGCATGCACGAACGCGCCTTCGTGCTCGCGCCGCTCACCGAGATCGCGGGCGACTGCGTGATCCCCGGCCGCGGTCCGGCAAGCGAATGGCTGGCGCGCTGCACCGGTCAGGCGATCGCCAGACTCTGATCCCTCTTCCGTTTCCGACCATGCTCACCAATCCGGTGCTCTGGAAAACAGTCGGTCTGTTGTGCGCATCGAACGTGTTCATGACCTTCGCGTGGCACGCGCATCTGAAGGAGCTGTCGGCGAAGCCGTGGATCGTAGCCGCGCTGGTGAGCTGGGGCGTGGCACTGTTCGAATACCTGCTGCAGGTGCCGGCCAACCGCATCGGCTACACCGTGCTCACGCTGCCGCAGCTCAAGATCCTGCAGGAAACGATCACGCTCACCGTATTCGTGCCGTTCGCCCTGTTCTACATGAAAGAGCCGCTCAAGCTGGACTACCTCTGGGCGTCGTTGTGTATCATGGGCGCGGTCTACTTCATCTTCCGCAGCTAGTTTCCGCTTCGCCTCCCGCCCATGCCCCTGTCCCGCTTCCGCCATATCGTGATCGAAGGGCCGATCGGCGCAGGCAAGACCAGTCTCGCGCAGCGGCTCGCCGAACGGCTCGACGGCGAAACCCTGCTCGAGCGGCCGGAACTCAATCCCTTCCTGCCCAAGTTCTACCAGGAGCCGGAGCGCTACGCGCTGCAGAACCAGCTCTTCTTCCTGTTCCAGCGTATCCAGCAACTGCGCGAGCTGAAACAGATGGATCTGTTCGGCCGCCTCACCGTGGCCGACTTCCTGATCGACAAGGACCCGCTGTTCGCACGGCTCACGCTCTCGGCCGACGAACTGCATCTCTACCGGCAGATCTACGAGGCGCTGAAGCCGCAGACGCCGCGCCCCGATCTGGTGATCTACCTGCAGGCCCAGCCCGAGACGCTCATCCAGCGGGTCAGAAAGCGCGGCCGGGACTACGAGGCCAACATGAGCGAGGAATACCTCGCTGCGCTCGCCGATTCCTACAACCGTTTCTTCTATCATTACGACGAAGCGCCGGTGCTCGTCGTCAACTCCGAGCCGCTCAATTTCGTCGAGCGCGAGGGTGATCTCGAATTGCTGCTGGAGCGCATCTCAGCCATGCGCGGCGGGCGCGAATTCTTCAACGTGAGCGAATAGGATTGTGCAGATGCGCCTGACTCTTGCCGACCTCAGGAAAATCCAGGACCGCGGCGAAAAACTGGTGATGCTGACCTGCTACGACGCCAGCTTCGCCGCGCTGTGCGACGCCGCCGGCGTCGAGATGCTGCTCGTCGGCGATTCGCTCGGCATGGTGGTCCAGGGCCACGACAGCACGCTGCCCGTCACCCAGGAACAGATGGCCTACCACGTCGCCATGGTGGCGCGCGGCTCGCAGCGCGGCATGATCATCGCCGACATGCCGTTCGGCACCTATCAGGAATCGCCCGAGCAGGCGCTGCGCAACGCCGTGCAGCTCATGGCGGCCGGCGCGCAGGTGGTGAAGCTGGAAGGCGGGCGCACCATGCTGCCGACCATCCGCTTCCTGGTCGACCGTGGCATCCCGGTGTGCGGCCACGTCGGCCTCACGCCGCAGTCGGTGCATGCGCTCGGCGGCTACCGGGTGCAGGGCCGCGGCGATACGGCCAAACAGGTGCTCGACGATGCGCGCGCCGTGGAGGAGGCGGGTGCCTGCATGGTGGTGCTGGAAGCCATCCCCGCGCAGCTCGCCGCCGAGGTGACGCGCGCGCTCACCATCCCGACCATCGGCATCGGCGCAGGCGCGGAATGCGACGGCCAGGTGCTGGTGCTCTACGACATGCTCGACATCTATCCGGGCCGCAAGGCGCGCTTCGTGCGCAACTTCATGGATGGCGCGCCGAGCATCGCCGAAGCGATCAAGCGCTACGTGGCCGCCGTGAAGGACGGCAGCTTCCCCGCCCCGGAACACGCTTTCTGATCACGGAGCGGCCGCGCTCCCCGAGACGCCCGATGGAAGTCATTCACACCGTTGCCGAACTGCGCGCCGCCCTGAAGGGCCGCCAGGTGGCCTGCGTGCCCACCATGGGCAATCTGCACGAAGGCCATCTCCAACTCGTACGCCTGGCCAGGCAGGAGGCGGAATGCACGGTTGCGACGATCTTCGTCAACCGGCTGCAGTTCGCGCCCCACGAGGATTTCGACCGCTATCCGCGCACGCTGGAAGCCGATTGCGAGAAGCTGCGGCAGGAAGGCGTGGATTTCGTCTTCGCCCCCTCCGAGCGCGAGATGTATCCGGAGCCGCAGGAATACCTCGTCGTACCGCCGCCGGCCTGCGCGGACATCCTGGAGGGCCAGTTCCGGCCGGGCTTCTTCCGCGGCGTGGCCACAGTGGTGCTGAAGCTGTTCAACATCGTCCAGCCCGAGGTGGCGGTGTTCGGCAAGAAGGACTATCAGCAGTTGCTGATCGTGCGCAACATGGTGCGCCAGCTCAACCTGCCGATCCGCATCGTGGCCGGAGAAACGGCGCGTGCGGCCGATGGATTGGCTTTATCGAGCCGTAACGGATATCTATCCACCGAAGAGCGCGCTCGGGCAATACTTCTGTACCAGGTGTTGCAGGACGTCGCTGCGGCAATAACAACCGGAAACCGGGACTACGCAGCATTGGAACAGGCCGCCATGGAGCGTCTGCGCGCCGAAGGCTGGTTACCCGATTATGTTGCGGTGCGCAAGCAAGCCGATTTACAATCGCCCGCCGCCGCAGATCGGGAGTTGGTCGTTCTGGCCGCGGCGAAGCTGGGCACCACCCGGCTGATCGACAATCTAGAGGTGGCCGTTCCCTGACACGGGAATCTCCGGCGCCCGCAATCAAATCCTCCGGGGAAGAGCGCGGCTTTCACCGAGAGAGCCGGGCAGCAAGCTTTAATGGAGAGCAGAGCATGCAGCGTACGATGCTGAAATCCAAGATCCACCGGGCCACCACGACCCACTCCGAACTGCATTACGAGGGGTCCTGTGCGATCGACGAGGATTTGCTCGACGCCGCGGATATCCGCGAATATCAGCAAATCGACATCTACAACGTCACCAACGGCGAGCGCTTCACCACCTACGCCATTCGCGCCCAGCGCGGCTCGGGCATCATCTCGGTGAACGGCGCCGCCGCCCGCAAGGCGGCCGTGGGCGACCTGCTCATCATCGCCAGCTACGCGGTGTACGACGAGGCCGAACTGGCGAATTACAAGCCCAGGCTCGTCTACGTGGACGGCCGCAACCGCATCAAGTATCAGGACAGCCAGATCCCGGTACAGCGCGTGGCCTGATTCCCGTTCCGGTCCGCCAGAAAAGCCGCCCGCGAGGCGGCTTTTCTTTTCTTCAGCCGGTCGGCGCGTCCACGATAGGTCCCGTGGGCCGCGCCTCGCCGCGGCGGCCACGCCCGCTTGCGCCGAACACGTCGATCAATTTGGCGTTGAACGCGGGCAAATCGGCCGGCTTGCGGCTCGAAACCAGCTCTTTGTCGACGACAACCTCCTCATCCACCCACTTCGCGCCGGCATTGATCAAATCGGTTTTCAACGACGGCCAGGAGGTGACGGTGCGGCCTTCGAGCACGCCCGCCTCGATGAGCGTCCACGGCCCGTGGCAGATCACGCCCACCGGTTTGCCAGCGTCGAAGAACGCCTTCACGAACCGCACCGCCTCGGGCCGCATGCGCAACTGATCGGGATTGGCCACCCCGCCGGGCAGCACGAGCGCATCGAATTGCGTCGCCTGCGCTTCTTCGAGCGGTACGTCGACGCGGAACTTCTCCGCCTTGTCGAAGTGCTGCCAGCTCTGCACTTCGTTCCCGCTCGGCGACACGATGAACGTCTGCGCGCCGGCCGCCTCGAGCGCACGCTTGGGTTCCACGAGCTCGGATTGCTCGAAGCCTTCCGCGACCAGCATCGCCACCTTGATTCCTTCCAGCATGTGAACCTCCGTCGGATGTCCCGCACACTTCCGTGTGCGGCGATCGTTTCTCAGGTGCACATGCTGTGCCGGCCTCACAGCTCGTAGGACTCGCCCCCGCCTTCCAGCGCCTGCTCGATCACCTCGCGCGTCAGGTGCGGCGCGAACAGTTCGATGAAATCGTAGGTGTAGGACCGCAGATAGGCCCCGCGGCGGATGGCGATGCGCGTGGTGCTGTGACGGAACAGATGGCCAGCGTCGATCGCCCTGAGTCCGCGGTCGCGCTCGGGATCGAAAGCCATCGCGCCGAGAAGCCGCCCGCCAGGGCCCGCCTGAACGGAGG
>QGUL01000174.1 GCA_003242425.1 Pseudomonadota bacterium
GCGTGTGGCCCACGGTTAAGGCCGACACGGGCGCCCACTCCCGGTTGGCCCAACGCAGGGGTCGGTTTAACCGCTGTAGGCGCTCCAGATCGACCGAAAGCGTGTCGAGGAAGATGCTGTTGAGCGCATGGCCCGCGATCTGCGCGAGCGAAGGATAGATGTTCGAACGCACGCGCGGCGGACGAGGGTTCTGTCTGCCGGTGCCGATGATGAACACCCGGTCGGCGCCCAGATGCAAAGCCGGACTGATGGGCGCGATCTGCCGCATGGAACCGTCGCCGAAATATTCGCGGTGCACCTTGACGGCCGGAAAGAGAAACGGCAAGGCACTGGAGGCCAGGACGATGTCCGCATCGAGCGGCCGCGCGGCCCCCGTGCGCTGCGTGCGCGCCCACGCTTCGATGTCCGGTCCGCCCTGATAGAAGGTCACCGACTGGCCGGACGCATAACCCGAGGCCGTGATTCCCACCGCATAGAGCTTGCCTGCATCGATGTTCGGCTGGATGCGGCTGAAATCCAGGCGGCTCTCGAGCAGGCGTCGCAGCGGCGTGTTGTCGAGCAGCGAGACCGGGTTGTTGCGATAAAGCAGCGTCAGCGCGCCGAGCCAGCGCGCGCCGGTGCGCAGTGTGCCGACGAGGTCGGTGCGGTAGACCTGATCGGCGTGGATGTTCTCCCAGACCTCGAGCAGCTTGCGCACCCCTGCGGCGAAATGATCGGCGTTGATCGCCAGGGCAGCGGCGTTTACCGCGCCGGCCGAGGTCCCGCAGATGACGTCGAAGGGGTTCTCCGCACGGTCGCCGAGCAGTTCGCTCACCGCCTTCACGACGCCGACCTGATAGGCCGCCCGCGCACCGCCGCCGGTCAGGACAAGCCCGGTCTTGGAGGCCGTGTTCATCGTCTTGTTTGCATGACCGCAGACTGGAGCTTGCGCAGTTTAGCTTTCCGCCCGGACGAACACTAGGAAGAAAGCGTGCAATAGTGCGTACCTTCCTGCATTCAGTGCAGCCGGGATCGGATCGGGAAACCGGCGCCATCACACGACAATCGGGAAACGCTTCGTTGCGGTGTACAAACGGCTGATACACCGCGCTCATCGGATGCGGTATGCCGCCTCTTCAAAGCGTGATCCTCCGCACAAGCCCGCAATCGCCGGCGCGGCATGAACCCTGGCGAGCGCAGGCTGTCCCAAGCCATAGCATGCGATATTCGTTCCTCGTCCTCGGGCTGCTGTGTGCGGTGCTCGCCGGCTGCGCCACATCCGTTCAACGCGATGCGGCCGGCAGGCCGCTGCTGCAGCGCGCCGATCCCCAGACGCTGGAGGACAGCCTGCGCCGCGTACCGGGCAAGCTGAGCCTGGGCGAAGTCGCGGTCATGGCCCGCGAAGGTCGCTCCGCGGAAGAGATCGTCGCGCGCATGCGCGCCACCGGTACGCGCTTCGCGCTGGACGAGGACCAACGGCGGATGCTGCGGGAGCAAGGCGTGCCGGAACGCGTCATCGCCGCCCTGATCGCCGCCGAAAAGGAAGCCCAACGCGTCGATCGGCTGACGGCCGAAGCCGACCGCGAGGCCCAAAGCCAGCGGCGCGCGCAGGCGTACCGCAACTGGTCGCGCGCGTACCCTTACTACGATCCCTGGTGGGGCTGGCATCCCTATTTGGGCTACAGCCGCTTCCGTCGTTTTCACGGCTGGCACGGCGGCATCGGCTGGGGCTGGTAGCATCCGCTTTCGTCCGTTCCACCCACGCATCGAAGATGTCCCAAGCAAAAGAGCCGCTGGCAATGGCCGCGCGCATGGCCGCAATCGCGCCGTTCCAGGTCATGGAGGTCCAACGGCGCGCCTTCGAACTGGAAGCGCAAGGCCGGTGCATCATCCACATGGAAATCGGCCAACCCGATTTCTCCGCGCCGCCGCAGGTCGTGGAAGCCGCGGTGGCCGCCATCCGCAACCGGAGTCTCGAATACACCGGCGCACTCGGTCTGCCCGCCCTGCGCGAGGCGATCGCGGCCTATTACGGCGAGCGTTTCGGTGTCGACGTCTCGCCTTCGCGCATCATGGTCACGGCAGGCGGATCGGGCGCGCTGCTCACGCTCATGGGAGCCCTCCTCGATGAAGGCGACGAGGTGCTGCTGCCCGATCCCAGCTATCCCTGCACACGCCATTTCGTGCCGATGTTCGGGGGCACCGCGCGGATGCTGCCGGTCGATGCCGCAACGCGTTACCAGCCCTCTTGTGAACAGATCGTCGCCGCCTGGGGACCGAAGACGCGCGGACTCGTTCTGGCCTCGCCCTCCAATCCGACCGGAACGATGGTGAACGCGGCTGAACTGGGCCGCATCGCCGCCGCGGTCGCCGAACGGCGCGGCTTCCTCATCGTCGACGAGATTTACCAGGGTCTGGTATACGGCCAGCCCGCCTCCACCGCCCTGGCGGCGACGCAGGACTGCCTGGTCATCAACAGTTTCTCCAAGTACTTCGGCATGACCGGCTGGCGGCTCGGCTGGTTCGTCGCCCCCGAAGCCTGCGTGCGCGAGATGGAACGCTTCGCGCAGAACGCCTTCATCTGCGCCTCGGTGCCGGCACAGTATGCGGCGCTGGCCGCTTTCCGGCCGGACACACTGGCCATCCTCGAAGCGCGCCGGGAGGAGTTCGAGCGCCGGCGCGACTTCATCGTGCCGGCGCTGCGCGCACTCGGGTTCATCGTGCCCGTCATGCCGGAGGGCGCGTTCTATGTCTATGCCGACTGCAGCCGCTTCACGGCGGACAGCAGGACGTTTGCGCTGCAACTGCTGGAGGAAGCCGGCGTCGCCGCTACACCGGGCATCGATTTCGGCCGGCACGCGGCCGCACGACACATCCGCTTCGCCTATACGCGCGGCATGGAGGAACTGCAGGAAGGGATGGAACGCCTGGCGAAGTTTCTGTCGCGCTTCTAACGCGTCGCTCAGATGCGCGCCCGCTCGACGGAGCTCTGCAGCACCCGGCGCAGGCGCTCCTTCTCCGCGAGCACCTTGCGGGCGTATCGGCTTTCAGGGTCGTCGATCGCGCCCCCGTACATCTGCAGCGCGCTTTCGAGCGAACCCGTCTGGCTGATGTAGTGCTGGAGGATCTCCGCACCGACGCGGATGTTGACGCGCGGATCGAGGACCGCTTCCTGGCCGCCGTGCGCGCTCAGCTTGTCGAGATGGAAACGCGGCACGACCTGCATGAGGCCTTTGGCGCCGTAGCCGCTTTCGGCGATGGGATTGAAGCTCGATTCCACGGCGATCACCGAGAGGATCAGCAACGGGTCGAGCTTCCATTGCCGGCCGACGGCGTACGACTCGCGCACGAGGGTTTCGAGCGCATCAGCGGCGACGCGGTAACGCCGCGCCAGGTAGGAAGCCAGGGTGCGCTGCTCGGAGTTGAGCGCGGGATCGGCTTCGTAAAGGGCCGCCTCCTCGACCGAAGCGACGGCGGCTTGCGCGTCGGTGAGGGCATCGTCGCCGCCTTTGTGGGAGCCGGAGACCAGCCCGAGCAGCGCCGCCAGACCGAACAAAGCCAATCCTTGCGTCAGGACCTTGCCCGCCAGCGCCGCGACTGCGCGAATCCTACGCCGATACACCTGCACCATGCTGTCCTCCGTGCGAAGTCACACTGCCCTCGGTCGCCCGCAGCGAGCGGGTGAAACGGGGCCGGTGTGAGCTTTGAGTCCGCCGGCGGTGTCAGGGCGGGCTCAACGGTGCGCAAAAGGGCTTGCGCGTTTTGCCGTTCCGGCGAAGCGACGTGCTCGACGCGGCTTGTTCGCCTGACGGCGCGGATCAAACTCGGCGATGAGTTCTGAAAGGAATCTGCAGTCTAATTAGAGACTTAGATCAAGTCAAGCCGTTTCCGACGAACGGCAGAAAGAGTTGTGCTGCAGTGCACAATAAAAAAATTTTGGGGAAAGGGCGCCCGGCTCCGCCGTTGACCGGCTGGTAAAATGGTCCCGGTCTTTCGGCAGGACGCCGGGGGACAAACACACCAGTCATCGAACGTCTGCGGACCGACCTTTGCCTGTACAAAGATCGGCCGCAGACGATTCGATACCCGCCTTAAGGCCGTGAGCCGGTAGGAAACGGCCAAGCCGCCGCCGGATTCAGAGCGGTCTTCATACCCGGCAATGCAGCCGTCGAGGTCGTCTCGGAAGACGCCGCCGGCGCCGCAGCAGGTGCCGCAGGTTCCGACGCAGCCTTCTTCGCCGACCGTTTCACAGGCTTCTTGGCTTTTCTGGCAGGCTCCTTGGCAGCCTTTTTGGCCGCTTTCTTTTTCGCCGCTTTTTTGGCCGCTTTTTTCGCAGGCTTCTTCTTGGCGGCTTTTTTAGCCGCTTTCTTGGCCGGCTTCTTCGCGGCTTTCTTCTTGGCCGCCTTCTTGGCGGTCTTCTTCGCCGCGGCCTTCTTCTTGGCCGGCTTCTTCGCGGCCGCTTTCTTCACCGCCGCTTTCTTCTTGGCAGGACGCTTGACGGCAGCCTTCTTCACAGCCGTCTTCTTCACGGCGGCTTTCTTAACCGCTTTCTTCACGGCCTTCTTGGCCGGCTTCTTCGCAGCTTTCTTGGCAGGTTTCTTAGTTGCCATGCTTTACTCCTTCGTGGTTAAGAGAACAAACACACCAACCGCACCCGGACCCCTACCGGACCCGGGTATTCAGCGACAGGCAGGCCTGCCGTTGAATCCGACGGGGCTGCGACCCCCCATACAAAAATGTCGGCTCCCGCAACGGGTCCGACATCAGCGACTCTCCCATTTCACGGCGCTGCCACAAACGCCAAAAGCTCCCCGTTCGCACGGGAAGCCTCGGCCTCGCCCGGTTTTTTCGGGCCACGCAGCGCTGCTTGAATCGGTATCTACCTAATCCCAACTCAGGGCGCCC
>QGUL01000175.1 GCA_003242425.1 Pseudomonadota bacterium
TCCCAGGCCGCAATCATCAGGCCGCTGCCGATGCGGTCGCCTTCGAAATCGGGGTTCAGCCCTTCCCGCAACCAGGCCTCGACGGTCGCCAGGTCGCCGGCCTCCACGTGCACGGCGAAGCGCACGGGATCGGGCGTTGCGGCGTGCACGGCGGTCGCGGCGAAGCAGAGCACGACGAGAAGGATGCGGACGGGGCGCAGCATGACTTGCCAAGAAGTGAAGCGGCGGACCATATTCCGGCGGTGAGCGGCAAAAGTCAAAGGCACGGCACGCATTGGGGCCGTCTGATCGCAGCGACGGGGTGTTCGGCACTCCTGCATGCCGGTGCGTTGATGTCCATGGCCCGCATGGCGCCGCCCGCGGCGCCTTCGGCACCCCCGCCGCTGCTTGCGCGTCTCGTCGAGGTTGCGCCGCCCGGGGAGATGGTGAAGAACACCTTGAAGCCCGAGCGGCCGGCGGCCGCGAAAGCGCGCACGCCTGCGCCTCCGGCGGGGCGTGGCGCGCCTGCCTCGGCGCTCGAGGCCGCGCAGGCGCGTTTGCACGAGCACGTGTTCTATCCGCCCGCGGCAGTGGAGCAGGGTCTGGAAGGCGAGGCGATCGTGCTGCTCGAAATCGACGCCGAAGGGCGCGTCCTCGGCGCGTCGATCGCCAGCAGTTCCGGCCACGCCATGCTCGACGACGCGGCATTGCAGGCGGTGCGGCGCATCGACCGCCTGCCGGCGGGGGGAACCGCGGCCGCTTTGCTGCTGCCGGTGCGCTTCCGCCTGGATTGAGCGGCGGCGGCACGGCCCCTGGCTATAATGCGGAGCCCGCCTACGGGTTTACGCGTGAACGCCTCCGATCTTTCCCAGCTCAGCATCGACCGCACCGCAGCGGGCCGCACGCAGCCGCGCCGGCCCTGGACGCGATGGGGGCTTGCGGCGCTGGCGGTGCTCGTCGCCGGCCTCTGGCTGTGGTTCCGCTACACCGGTGCGGTCGAAGTCCAGACCGTGAGCGTGACCACAGCCTATCCCGCGCAGGCCATCACGGTGCTCAACGCGACGGGTTACGTGGTCGCCCAACGCCAGGCCGCGATCTCCTCCAAAGCCACCGGCCGGCTGGAATGGCTCGGCGTGGTCGAGGGCAGTCGGGTCAAGGCGGGGGAGATCATCGCCCGGCTGGAAAACCGCGATGTCGCCGCCGCGCTCGAACAGGCGGCGGCGAGCGTCAAGGTGGCGCAGGCGAACCTGGACCAGGCGCGCGCCGAACTGCGCGAAGCGGAACGGGCCTTCAAACGTTCGGAAGAGCTGATCGGCAAGCGCTACATCAGCGAAGCGGCGCACGATCAGGCGCGCGCCCGGCTGGAAGTGGCGCAGGCCGCCTTGTCCAGCCAGCTTGCGGCGCTCGCGGTGGCGCGCGCCAATCTCGAAGCGGCGCAGGTCAATTTCGATCAGACCCTCATCCGCGCCCCCTTCGACGGCGTGGTGCTGACCAAGAACGCCAACGTCGGCGACAACATCACGCCGTTCTCGCAGGCGCTCGACACCAAGGGGGCGGTCGTGACCATGGCGGACATGGACACGCTGGAAGTGGAGGCCGACGTCGCCGAATCCTCGCTCGGACGCATCCGTATCGGCCAGCCGGTGGAGATCCAGCTGGACGCCATCCCGGGCGAGCGTTTCCTGGGCGAGGTCAACCGCATCGTGCCCACCGTGGACCGCGCCAAGGCCACGGTGCTGGTGAAGATCCGTTTCACCGAGCGCGACGAACGCGTGCTGCCGGACATGAGCGCGAAGGTCGCCTTCCTCGAACGGCCTTTGCGGCCGGAAGAACGCGCGCCGGTCACGGCGGTTCCCGCTGCGGCGTTGTTGCGCGACGAGGCCGGTACGGCGGTGCTGCGCGTGACCGGCGGCCGTGCGCAGCGCGTGCCGGTAACGGTGGGCATGCAACTGGGCGATCTGGTGCAGGTCGGCGGCGTACAGGCCGGCGAGCGGGTCGTGCTCGCGCCGCTCGATGCCGCGCTCGACGGCCGCAAGATCGAGCTGGCACAGCAGCCGTGAGCGCGGACGGAACAGCGCTGGTCCAGGTGCGCGGCCTCACGAAAAGCTATCGCCGGGGCGGACAGCGCGTGCCGGTGCTCTCCGACATCAACCTCGACATCCGGCGCGGCGATTTCCTGGCGCTCATGGGCCCTTCGGGCTCCGGCAAGAGCACGCTGCTCAACATGATCGCCGGCATCGACAAGCCGGACGCGGGACAGGTGCTGGTCGACGGCGTGGACATCGCCCGCCTGAGCGAGTCCGAGCTCGCGGCCTGGCGCGCGGCGCACGTCGGTTTCATTTTCCAGTTCTACAACCTGATGCCGGTGCTGACGGCCGTCGAGAACGTGGAGCTGCCGCTGGCGTTGACTTCACTGCCGCGGCGCGAGCGCAGGGCGCGCGCCGAGACGGCTTTGCGGCTGGTGGGGCTCGAAGACCGCATGACGCACCTGCCGTCGGAACTTTCCGGCGGTCAGCAGCAGCGCGTGGCGATCGCGCGCGCCATCGTCACAGATCCCACGCTGCTCGTCGCCGACGAACCCACGGGCGATCTGGACCGCGCCGCGGCGGAGGAGATCCTCGGCCTGCTCGAGCGGCTCAACACCGAGCTGGGCAAGACCATCGTCATGGTGACGCACGACAAGCGCGCCGCCGATCGCGCGCACGCCATCATGTACCTGGAGAAAGGCGAGCTCTCCACCGCGGAGGACGTCGCCGAACGTTCGGTACGCGCTTCGCGCCACGCCTGAGACAGTGACGAGCTTTCTCAAACTCGCCCTGCGCAACGGGATGCGCCACAAACTGCGCACCGGCCTGACCGTGCTCGGACTGGTGGTGGCGATCCTGTCCTTCGGACTGCTGCAAAGCATCGTCGACGCCTGGTATGCGGGCGCAGACCGCGCCGCGGCCAACCGCCTGGTGACGCGCAACGCCATCTCGCTCGTCTTTCCCATGCCCATCAACTACCGCGAGAAGATCCGCGCGGTGGAGGGCGTGCGCAGCGTGGCGGTGGCGAACTGGTTCGGCGGCGTCTACCGCGACACCAGCATGGCGAACTTCTTTCCGCGTTTTGCCGTGGACGCGGAACAGTATTTCGCCATGTATCCGGAGTACGTTCTGAATGAGGACGAGTTCCGGGCCTTCCTGCGCGACCGCAAAGGCGCGGTCATCGGGCGCAAGCTCGCGCTCCAGCACGGCTTCCGCATCGGCGACACCATCCCCATCCAGGGCGACATCTTCCCCGGCAATTGGGAGTTCACGGTGCGCGCGATCTACGACGGCGCCGAGCCCAATACCGACACTTCGCTGATGTTCTTCCATTTCGACTATCTCAACGAAACGCTCAAGCAGCGCGTGCCGGGGCGCGCCGACAAGGTCGGCGTATTCGTCGTCGCCATCGAGGACGTCGGCCGCGCGGCTGAAATCGCCCGCGCGATCGACGAGCAGTTCAAGAACTCCGCGGCGGAGACGCTCACCGAGACGGAGAAGGCCTTCCAGATCGGTTTCGCCAAGCAGACGGAAGCGATCGTCATCGCGGTGCGCTTCGTGTCCTACGTCGTCATCGCGATCATCCTGGCGGTGATGGCCAACACCATGGCCATGACCGCGCGTGAACGCATGACCGAATACGCGACGCTGAAGGCGCTGGGTTTTCCGCCGGCGTTCATCGCCGCTTTGATCCTCGGCGAATCGCTCGCCATTGCCGTCATCGGCGCGGCCATCGGCATCGGCCTGACCTTTCCGGTCGGCTACTGGTTCGCGGCGAAGATGGGGACGCTGTTCCCCGTTTTTGGCATCAGCCCGCAGACCGTGGGGCTGCAGGCCGTTTGCGCGCTGGTGGTCGGGATCGCGGCGGCCCTGCTGCCGATGCGGCGGGCCGCGCGGGTCAATATCGTCGAAGGCCTGCGCTTCGTCGGCTGAAGACGGTCGCCGGGCTCAAGGCGTAGGCAGCAATGCGCGTGAATCTTCGCGCGCGGGACGAAGCACCTTGGCCAATGTGTCGAGCAGCGCGGCCGGGTCGACGGGTTTGAGCAGATGATGGCTGAAGCCGGCTGCGGCGCTGCGCTGCTTGTCGTGCTCGCGGCCGTAGCCGGTCACCGCGACCAGGATCGGCGCGTGCGGCGCGAGCTGATCGCGCAACGCTTTGGCGACCTGGTACCCGTCCAGTTCGGGCAGGGCCAAGTCGAGCAGAACGACGTCGGGACGCTGCAAGCGGGCTTTGCCGATCGCGGTGAGGCCGTCGTAGGCGGTCTCGACTTGATAACCGTAGGTGGAGAGAATCCAGCACATGCTGTCCGCCGAATCGTGGCAGTCGTCCACCACTAGAACTTTCGAGCCGTTTGCATTCCGCACGTCTGCCTCGTCAGGGTACAACTCACGCGGACCACTATATAGCAGCGCCTGTCTTCGCTAAAGACCAAAGGCGTCGTGCGCTGGAGACAAACCGACCCGAAGTCATATGCCCATTGCCCTGTCCTATTCACTTCGCAACCTCTGGGCGCGCAAGCTGACGACACTGCTCACCGCGGGCGGTATGGCGCTCGTCGTGTTCGTGTTCGCATCGGTGCTGATGCTCGATGCCGGTCTGCGCGCCACGCTGGTCGCCACGGGGCAGGCGGACAACGTGATCGTCACGCGCCGTTCCGCGAGCACCGAAGTGCAGAGCGCCATCGAGCGTGCGCAGGCGGCGGTCCTCGAAAGCCATGAGGCGATCGCGCGCGGGGAGAACGGCCGTCCGCTGGTATCGAAGGAAACCGTGGTGCTCATCACCCTGCCCAAGCGTGAGAGCGGCGTGCTCACCAACATCACGACGCGCGGCATCGGTGCGGCGACCGCCCCGCCCGGGCCCCGGGGCCCAACCCCC
>QGUL01000176.1 GCA_003242425.1 Pseudomonadota bacterium
ATCGACTTCCTGCCCTTCCTCTACGGCCTCGGCCTTTGCAGCATGCTGGCGAATCGCGACTTCAAGCGGCTCGGCGACCTCGCCGCCGGCACCGTTGTGGTGTATCGCGAGGACAGGCGCCGTGCGCATGCCGTGCCGCAGATGCCGGCGCTCGCACCCGCGGTGCCGTTCGCGCTCGACGAACAGCGCGCCATCGTGGATTTCGCCGAACGCGCCGGCGGGCTCACGGCCGAACGCGCCGAAGAACTGGCCGAACTAGTGGCGCCACTGCTGGGCGACGACCGCCGCACCAGCGCCGCCGAGCGTTTGATCCGCATCGCCAATCACCTGGTCGGACGCAGGCCATGAAGCAGTCGCTGTTCGTCGAGCGTTACCAAGACGATTGGCAGCGTTTCGAAGCCTGGCTCGCCTGGCGCGAGGCGCAAGGCGGGCGACACAATGTCGGGGCGCCGCCCATTGCCGCTTCCGAGGTGCCGGCCGTCTACCGCCGCATTTGCCAGCATCTGGCATTGGCGCGGCAGCGGCAGTACAGCGCCGAGGTGATCGACCGTCTGCATGCCCTTGCGCTGCGCGGCCATCATGCGCTCTACGTCGCGCGCCATCGCGGCCTGCCGGGCTGGCGCGTCTTCCTCACCACGGACTTTCCGCGGCTGGTGAGACAGGAATGGCGGCTGGTCGCCGCGGCGGCACTGCTGTTCTACGTGCCGCTGTTCGCCTTGCTGGTGGCGCTGCAGTACTTCCCCGATTTCGTGCATTACGTGCTCGACGGCGAACGGATCGCTCATATCAGGGAGATGTACGATCCCGTCAACCGGCGGATCGGCATGCGCGAGGCCGACACCAATGTGCAGATGTTCGCCGTCTATATCGGCAACAACGTCAGGATCGGCTTCCAGATCTTCGCCACGGGACTGGCTTTCGGCATCGGCACGGTGTTCTACCTCGTCGCCAACGGCGTCATCATCGGAACGATCGCCGGTTATCTCACCGCCACCGGTTTCGGCACGCCGTTCTGGTCTTTTGTCGCGGGACACAGCGCGCTGGAACTGACGGCGCTCGTCATTGCCGGCGCGGCGGGCTTCAAGCTCGGGCTGGCGGTCATCGCGCCGGGACCGCGCAGCCGCACGGCCGCCTTGCGCGCCGTTGCGCCGACTGCGGTGCGACTGGTCTACGGCGCGGCGCTGATGCTGTTCGCCGCTGCTGCGGTCGAAGCCTTCTGGTCGCCGCACACGCTGTTCCCGCCGGCGCTCAAGTACGCCGTGGGCATCGGCATGTGGGTGCTCGTCATCGCGTACTTCGTCTTTGCCGGACGCCCGCGCGGAAAGGTGCGCGATGCGGCTTGAGTCGCTCGCCGTCAGCGTGCAGCCGCGCAGCGGCTGGCAGGCCATCGATCTGGGTTTCCGCATCGCGCGCCAATGGTGGCGTCCGCTGTGGACCGTCTGGTTCGCGCTCTACCTGCCCGTGGCGCTGCTGCTCGCGTTGCTGCTGCGCGAACGGCTCTGGTACGCCACCTTGCTGCTGTGGTGGCTCAAGCCGCTGTTCGACCGCGCCCTGATGCATGTCGTCAGCCAGGCGGTCTTCGGTGTGCCGCCGGCCTTGCGCGACACGCTGCGCAACGCGCGGCAATGGCTGCGGCCGGGATGCGTCGGCGCGTTGCTGTGGCGGCGCGCCGATCTCGCGCGTTCCATGATGCTGCCCGTCGTGCAGCTCGAAGGCCAGCGCGGACGCGCCGCGCGTGCGCGGCGCAAGGTGCTGGGCCGGCGCATGCGCGGCTACGCCGTCTGGCTCACCGTGGTCTGCGCGCATTTCGAATGGCTGCTGCTGTACGGCTTCGCCCTGCTGCACCTGTGGCTCGTACCGGGAGCGGTCGAGGCCGACTTCGCCTGGCAGATCTATCTGTACCCGCTTACCGAGCCGTGGAGCTGGAGCGACATGCTCTATTACGTGCTGGCGGTGTCGATCGTCGAACCCTTCTACGTCTGCGCCGGCTTCTCCTTGTACCTGAACCGGCGCGCGAGTCTCGAAGCCTGGGACATCGAGCTCGCGCTGCGGCGTCTGGCACAGCGTCTGACGCGCGCCGCCGGCGTCGCGGCCACGGTGCTGCTGTGCAGCCTCGCTGCCTTTACGCCGCCGGCCGAGGCGCAGACGCTCACGCCCTGGGAGGCGGCCGCCGAAGTGCTGAAAGAGCCCGACTTCCAGGCCTATCGCGAAGAGACGCGCTGGGTGTACCGCGGCGCCTCCTCGGCGGAGCGGGAAGGCGGCGCGTCGGACGTGACGTGGCTGGCGAAAGCGGCGCAGGTCGTCGCCGAATTCGCGCAGGGTGTGGTGTGGGTGCTGCTCGGCCTGCTCGTCGCCTTTCTGCTCCATGTGATCCTGCGCCGGCGCGGCAGCGCCGAGGGCGCTGCCGCCTACGCGCCGCCGCACGCCCTGTTCGGTCTGGACCTGCGGCCCGAAAGCCTGCCTGCGGACATCGCGGCCGCAGCGGCTGAATGCGCACGGCAGGGGCGCATGCGCGAGGCGCTGTCGTTGCTTTACCGCGGCGCCCTGTCTGCGCTGGTGCATCGCTATCAGGTGCGGCTGACGGCCGGCGATACCGAAGCGGACAGCCTGCGCCGCGCGGCGCACGTTCTCGACAGCGGGGCGGAACGCTATTTCGCACGCCTGGTGCAGCTCTGGACACAGACCGCTTACGCGAGCCGCGCCCCGCATGCTGAAGAGGTCTTGAGCCTGTGCCGGGAATGGGCGCGCCACTTCGCTGCGGAGCGTGCCGTATGAAGGCGCGGATCGGATTGCTCCTGCTCCTCGTGCTCGTGCTCGCGGCGGGCGCGTACTGGTTCTTCGAGAACTACGAGCGCCGCACCGAGCGCTATTTCGTGGGCATGAGCGAGGCCGCGCGCCGCAATCCTTTTCTCGCGGCGGAGCGCACGCTCGCGCGTCTGGGTGTCGAGGCGCACAAGACCGACGGTTTGAGCGCGGCGGAATCGCTGCCGGCCGCAGGCGTCGTGATTCTGACCGACGCGCGCGACGGCCTCACGGCGCAGGCGCAGGCCGCGTTGCTGGCATGGGTGCGCGCGGGCGGACATCTCGTCACCGAGGATCGCGCCATCGGACGCGGCGACGCGCTGCTCGACGCGCTGGGCGTCAAAGCGGTGCGCGGTCTCGGCCCGCAGCGGCGCGCGGTCGAGATCCGGCTGTCGCCGGAAGGGCCGGCCTACAAAGTGGAAATGCATGCCATGCAAAGCCTGCAGACCAACCGGCCCGTGCTGGCCGCGGCCCGTCACAAGGGCGTGACGCACATGCTGCACTTCCGTCTGGGCGAAGGGCATGTCACGGTACTGAACGATCTGCATTTCATGACCAACGCCGCGCTGGGGCAACACGACCACGCCGAATTCCTCTGGGCCCTGCTGCACGCCGGCAGCGGACCCGGTACGGTGCGCTTCGTGCACGAGATCGGCCGCCTGTCGCTGTGGCAATGGCTGCGCGAGCATGCCGCCGCGGCGCTGGCGGGATCGGCTGTGTGCCTGCTGCTGTGGCTGTGGCGCATCGTGCCGCGCTTCGGCCGCGCGGCGGCGGACGCGGCGCCCGAACGCCGCAGTCTGCTGGAACACCTGAACGCGAGCGGCCGCTTCCAGTGGCAGAGCGGCGCGGGGGCGCAGCTTGCCGAGTGCGCGCGGCGCGTGCTGCTGCAACGCCTCCTGCGGCACGAACCGGTGCTGCGCGGCCTGTCGGTCCCTGCGCTCGCCGCCGAACTGAAGAAGCGTTATGCGCTGAGCGACGCCGAAGCGCGCTGCGTCGTCCTCGGCGCCAACGTGAACGGCACGGCGCAGTTCGTCGCCGTGATCGCCCTCTATCAACGTCTGCATGCGCGGCTTGCCGGCCGCAGCGGGGAGAACGCAACATGAACGCCATTCCCACGGAAAAATTCGAACAGGCGGCCAAGGTGGTCGCGGCGATGCGCGATCAGATCGGGCGCGCCTTCGTCGGCCAGACGGAAGTAGTGGAGCAGGTGCTGGCCGCCTTGCTGGCCGCGGGCCACGTGCTGATCGAAGGCGTGCCGGGCCTGGGCAAGACCCTGCTGGTGCGTGCGCTGGCGCGCACCTTCGACGGTCGTTTCAGCCGCATCCAGTTCACGCCCGATCTCATGCCCGCCGACGTGACGGGTCACACCCTGTACGACCAGTCCACCGGGCAGTTCACCACGCGCCGCGGGCCGGTGTTCACCAATCTGCTGCTCGCCGACGAGATCAACCGCGCGCCGGCGAAGACGCAGGCCGCGCTGCTGGAGGTAATGCAGGAAGGACAGGTCACGATCGAAGGCGTCGCGCACCGGCTCGAACCGCCGTTCATGGTGCTCGCGACCCAGAACCCCATCGAGCAGGAAGGCACCTATGCGCTGCCAGAAGCGCAGCTCGACCGCTTTCTGCTGAAGGTGGTCATCGACTATCCGCCGGCAGATCAGGAACGGCAGATGTTGCGGCGCGTGACCGCCGGCCAGGTGGGCGACAAACTCAATGTGGAGAGCGTCGCCGCCGTCGTGCAGCCGCATACCGTGGTCACGCTGCAGACCATCGCCGCGAATCTGCGCGTGGACGATCAGGTGCTCGATTATGCGCTGCGCATCGTGCGCGCCACGCGAAGCTGGAACGGCATCGCGGCCGGCGCCGGTCCGCGCGGCGGCATCGCGCTCATCCGCGTGGCGCGTGCGGCGGCGCTGATCGCCGGACGCGATTACGTCACGCCTGACGACGTCAAACGCATGGCGCTGCCTTGTCTGCGCCATCGCGTGGTGCCCGCGCCCGAGCTGGAGATCGAAGGCCACGACAGCGACGCCCTGCTCACCGGGCTGTTGGAGAAAATCGAGGCGCCGCGCATCTAGAG
>QGUL01000177.1 GCA_003242425.1 Pseudomonadota bacterium
CAAAGGGGGACGGCCGTTGGCCGTCCCCCGCTTCTCCTCCCTGAGCGGGTGCCTTAATCCTGTTAAGGCGTTTTTGGCCCCGGGCTTTCCCCTTTAGCCTGGGGTTTTTTTATGTCCTGGCCCAACCACGGCGCCAGCACGGCCTCCGCTTCCTCCACGCCCGTGCCGTCCAGGCTGGAAAAGAGCTGGGCGCTGTGCTGCGGTCCATAGGCCTCGAGCGCCGCCCGTACTTTGCGCAGCGTATCGAGCGCCGCGCCGCGCGAGAGCTTGTCGGCCTTGGTGAGCAGTACGTGCACGGGCCGTCCCGTCGGCCGGAACCATTCCAGCATACTGTAATCCAGCGGCGTCAGGGGATGGCGAACGTCCATGACAAGCACCAGCCCGCGCAGCGTCTCCCGGGTCTGCAGATAGGTCGTGAGGCTGTGCTCCCAGTGCTTGCGCACCGCCTCCGGCACCTTGGCGTAACCGTAGCCCGGCAGGTCGACCAGCAGCCCGCCGCCGGGCAGGGCGAAGAAATTGATGAGCTGCGTGCGCCCGGGCACTTTGCTGACGAAAGCCAGGCGGTTATGGTCGGCGAGGGCGTTGATGGCGCTCGACTTGCCGGCGTTGGAACGGCCGGCGAAAGCCACTTCGAAGCCCCCGGGGGGGGGGGATCGCGCAGATCGTGCACCGAGCGCACGAAGCGGGCGTTACGGAACAAGGACATCGCGTCGCTAAGTCGCGCTAAACCGGGCTAGAATAGCAGCTTTTTTAAGCCGTCTTGCTGGAAAGGGAGACCATGAATCTTCGCCTTGCGCTGCTTGCCGGAGGCGTCGCCGCAACGTTGATCGCCGGCGCGGTCGTCGCAGCCGAACCGCCGGCCAAAGCCGATCCTGAGAAAGGGAAGATCACCGCATCGACCGTCTGCGCCGCCTGTCACGGCCCGGACGGCAACAGCCCGATCTCGGCCAATCCGAAGCTCGCCGGCCAGATTCCCGAATACCTCGAAAAACAACTGCACGATTTCCAAGCCAAGGACGGCAAGGAACCGGTGCGCAAGAACCCGATCATGAACGGCATGGTGGCCGGCCTGACGCCGGAAATGATCCGCGACGTCGCCGCCTACTACGGCTCGCAGCAGCTCAAGCCCGAAGTGGCGAAGAATCAGGAACTGGCGGCGCTCGGCCAGAAGATCTGGCGCGCCGGCATCGCCGAGAAGGGCGTGCCTGCCTGTGCCGGCTGCCACGGCCCGCGCGGCGAGGGCATCCCGAAGATGTATCCGCGCCTGGCCGGCCAGTTCGCCGAGTACACCGAGGCACAACTGAAGGCCTTCCGCGACGGGCAGCGCGACAACGACCCCAACAAGATGATGACCACGACCGCGGCCAAGCTCACCGACAGGGAAATCCGCGCCGTGGCCGATTACATCGCCGGCCTGCGCTAAAAGCCGCGTATCCCTTTTCGCTGAAAGGCGGCCGCAGGGCCGCCTTTTTTGTTGCCGCCGTTGAACGCGCGCGCGGCACGGCGATCATAACCGGCAGAGCGTACCCCGCGAGGCCTGCCCATGCTGATCAAACGCCCCGCCGACATCCGGCCCTCGGAGATCACGCCCGAAACCGTCTATCGCGAGCGGCGCCACTTCATGCGGATGGCGGGCGCCGGTGTTCTTTACGCGGCCGGCATGCGCTTCGCCGCCGCCGGAGCCGAGCAGGCGTACCCGCCGCTCGAAGGGCCGATCGCGAAGAGCGCCTACAGTACGACCGAGGAGCCGAACAGCTGGGACGCGATCACGCAATACAACAACTACTACGAGTTCGGAAGCGGCAAGCGCGATCCCTCGCGCCACGCCCACCGACTGCAGGTACGGCCGTGGACCGTCGTGATCGAAGGGGAAGTGGCCAGGCCCCGGACGATCGGCATCGAGGAGCTGCTGAAACTGCCGCTCGAAGAACGCATCTACCGGCTGCGCTGCGTCGAGGCCTGGTCGATGGTCATTCCCTGGGTGGGCTTCGAGTTCAACAAACTTGCCGCCCTGGTGGAGCCGACTTCGAAAGCGAAGTTCGTCGAGTTCACCACCGTCTACCAGCCCGAGAACATGCCGGGCACGCGGCTGCCCGTGCTGGAATGGCCTTATGTGGAAGGCCTGCGCATCGACGAGGCCATGCATCCGCTCACCATCATGGCCGTGGGCCTGTACGGGCGCGTATTGCCGAACCAGAACGGCGCGCCGCTGCGGCTGGTGGTGCCCTGGAAGTACGGTTTCAAGAGCGCCAAATCGATCGTGCGCATCCGCTTCACCGAACAGCAGCCGCGTACGGCCTGGGAAAAGGCGGCGCCGCATGAATACGGCTTCTACGCCAACGTGAATCCCGCGGTCAATCATCCGCGCTGGAGCCAGAAGCGCGAAAAGCGGCTGCCGGCCTTTTTCGCCAGCCGCGAGACGCAGCCCTTCAACGGCTACGCCGAACAGGTCGCCCACCTCTACGCGGGCATGGACTTGCGCAAGTACTACTGATGTCCGGCCGGCGCCCGATTCCTTTCGCCGCGCTGAAGGCCGCCGTCTTCGTGCTGGCGCTGCTGCCCTTCGTTCAACTGTCGTATAGCGCACTCTGGAACGTCGAAGCCCTGGGGCCGAATCCGGCCGAGACGCTCACACGCACGCTCGGCGACTGGACGCTGCGCTTCCTTTTGCTGACGCTCGCGGTGACGCCGCTGCGCAGACTCTTCGGGCTGCCGGACTTGGCGCGGCTGCGGCGCATGCTGGGGCTGTACGCGTTCTTCTATGCGCTGCTGCACTTCGCCTGTTACATCGCCTTCGATCAGGTGTTCGACGCGGGAGAGATCCTGCGCGACGTGATGAAGCGGCCGTTCATCACCCTGGGCATGATCGCGCTGCTGCTGATGCTGCCGCTCGCGTTCACCTCGACCAATGCCATGGTGAAGCGGCTCGGCGCGCGGCGCTGGACGCGGCTGCATCGCGCCGTGTACCTCATCGCCGCGCTGGGCGTCGTCCACTTCTGGATGATGGTGAAGCGCGACATCACCGAACCCGCGATTTACGCCGTGCTGCTCGCGTTGCTGCTCGGGTACCGGGTGGCGGCGTGGCGGCGGACGGAGACTAGCCGGGCAGCAGGCGCTCGCCGGCGTACAGCGTAGCGATGCTTTCGCGTTCGCGGATGAGATGCATCGTCCCGCCGTCGACCATCACCTCGGCGGCGCGCGGCCGGCTGTTGTAGTTGGAGCTCATCGACATGCCGTAGGCGCCGGCCGACATCACGGCGAGCAGATCGCCTGCTTCGAGCGCCAGCTCGCGATCCTTGCCGAGGAAATCGCCGGTCTCGCAAACCGGCCCG
The DNA here is from genome assembly GCA_003242425.1 of Pseudomonadota bacterium. Taxonomy (GTDB): domain Bacteria; phylum Pseudomonadota; class Gammaproteobacteria; order Burkholderiales; family SG8-39; genus ZC4RG42. Next base: position 3,333 of record QGUL01000177.1, read on the forward strand.
ACGACGTCGTAACGGCACGCGGCGCCCGCACGCGGCCTGACCGGTCTGATGTCATGGAAGGCGTCGTAGAGCGCGGGACGCATGAGATCGTTCATCGCCGCGTCGACCACAGCGAAATGGCGGTCGAGGTTGCGCTTGAGATATTCCACCCGCGTCAGCAGCACGCCGGCGTTGCCGACCAGGGCGCGACCCGGCTCCAGCAGGAGCTTGAGCGGCCGTTCGCCGAGCGTGCTCAACAAGGCGGTGACATAGGCCTGAGGCGTCGGCGGCGTCTCGTCGCGGTAACGGATGCCGAGCCCGCCGCCCACGTCGAGGTGATGGAGCCGGATGCCGGCCGCTTCCAGCCTGTCGACCAGTTGCAGCACCTTATGCAGCGCCTCGATGAAGGGCGCGGTGTCGGTGAGTTGCGAACCGATGTGGCAGTCGATGCCCTTCACTTCGAGATGCGGCGATGCGGCGGCCTGGCGGTAGAGCTCCTCGGCTTCCTCGTAAGGGACGCCGAACTTGTTTTCCTTCAGGCCGGTGGAAATGTAAGGGTGCGTCCTGGCGTCGACGTCGGGGTTGACGCGCAGCGAGACCGGCGCGACCCGTCGCATGGCGGCGGCGATCGCCTCGATGCGCCGCAGCTCCGCAGCCGATTCGACGTTGAAACAGAGGATGCCGGCTTCCAGCGCGCGGCGGATCTCCGCTTCGGTCTTGCCCACGCCTGAAAACACCACCTTGGCGGGATCGCCGCCCGCCGCAATCACGCGCTCCAGCTCGCCGCCGGAGACGATATCGAAGCCCGCGCCCAGCCGCGCGAACAGATTCAACACGGCGAGGTTCGAATTCGCCTTCATGGCGTAGCAGATCAGGTGCTCGCGTCCCGCGAGCGATGCCGCGAAGGCACGATAGGCTTCGGTCAGCGCGCGACGGGAATACACGTAGCAGGGCGTGCCGAAGCGCGCGGCGACCTCGTTCAGATCCACGTCCTCGGCGTGCAATACGCCGTTGCGATACTGGAATTCCGACATCAACGTGACTTTGACTTAATATCGATCGGCTGCGGCGACTGCGGCTCCACCTGCGTCTGGCCGGGCGGCAGATAGAGCGGTCCCTTCGAGCCGCAGGCTTGAAGGATCGCGGCGAGCAGGACGAGGATCAGGATGCGGCGCATGGTCGCGTTGCAAAAATGGGAATCATACACATGACCGAAAGCGAGTTCAGCGAAATCGCCGACCAGACCCTGGCGCGCATCGAACGCGCCGTCGAGGACTGCGGCGCGGACGTGGACGTCGAGCTGAAGGAAGGCGGAGTGCTGGAGCTGGAATTCGCCGACGGCAGCAGGATCATCGTCAACCGCCACAACGCCGCGCGCGAGATCTGGGTGGCGGCGCGCTCCGGCGGCTACCATTTCCGCTATGCCGACGGCCGCTGGCGCAACCACATCTCCGCGCCAACGAGACGGACCCCTATCGAGTTGCCGTATTTCTGCTTGCATAAAAAAAAAACACTCTACGACACACTCCACTCGATAGCACTATCTTAGACTGCAATATATTGAAT
>QGUL01000178.1 GCA_003242425.1 Pseudomonadota bacterium
ATGCCCTCGATCAACACGAAGGGATCGCCTTCCATCACCATGCGGTCGGAGAAGGTGCCGGAGTCGCCCTCGTCGGCGTTGCAGACGATGTACTTCCGGTCCGCCTGCTGCTGCATCACGGTGTTCCACTTGATGCCGGTGGGGAACGCCGCGCCGCCGCGGCCGCGCAGGCCGGAATCGGTCACCGCCTTCACCACCTCGGCGGGCGCCATGGCAAGGGCGTTGCGCAGGCCGCGATAGCCGCCGTGCGCGAGGTAGTCGTCGAGCGAAGTCGGTTCGGTGATGCCGGCGCGGGCGAAGACCAGGCGCTCCTGGTTCTTCAGGTAGGGATGCTCTTCGGGCACGCCGATGCGCAGCGGATGGTCCTTGCCTTCCAGGAAGCCGGCCTGGAACAGGCCGGGCACGTCGTTCGGCGTCACCGGCCCGTAGGCGACGCGCTTGTCGCCCACCTGCACTTCCACCAGCGGCTCCAGCCACAGCATGCCGCGCGAGCTGTTGCGCTTGACCACCACGTTCTTCCGCTGCGCGGTGGCCTCGATGATGATGCGCACGGCGACCTCGTCGGCGCCCACGGAAATGGCGGCCGAGTCGATCGGCACGTAAACGACGATGGGCGCGCTCATGCCTGCAACTCCTCGATGATCTGGTCGAAACGCTCCGGCGTCACGCGCCCCACGAGCCGGCCGTCGACCATCATGGCCGGCGTACAGGCGCAGTTGCCGAGGCAGTAGACGGGTTCCAACGTGTACTTACGGTCGGGGCTGGTGCCGTGCATCCTGGTGCCGAGCCGGCGTTCCGCATGCTCGGTGAGCGCCTCCACGCCCATGGCCTGACAGGCCTCGGCCTGGCAGATCTTCACGACGTGCTTGCCGGGCGGGGTGGTACGGAACTCGTGATAGAAGCTGATCACCCCGTGCACTTCGGCGCGGGAGAGGTTCAGCGACCTGGCGACGACCGGCACGTACTCTTCCGGGACGTAGCCGAGCCGGTCCTGGATGCGGTGGAGGATGGGCAGCAGCGCGCCCGGCTTGTCGATCAGGTCCGCGTAAAGCTTTTCCGCTTCGGCGGGAGAAGGGATTTGGGGCATCTTGGGGCCTTTCGATAATCCTTGGCTGTCGCCCCGTTCCCCGCTATGCTATGCGGCAGCATACGAAGCGACATCCGTTCTGGAAGTCCTCCGCATGCTATGACTTGCGGTTTTTATACGCAATATGAAAGGTTTTTAAGAAACGAGCCGCGTCGTTGAGCACATCGGCTCGGCTAAGGCAAGCATATGTTCAAAATCGTCATAAAGCCGCAGTGGCTGATCCAGGGGGACGAGGCGGAGATGCGCCAGGCCCTGCCCCGCCTGCTCGAACTGCTATCGCTCCTGCACGAGGACGGCAATCTCGCGCGCGCCTGCCGGCAGCTCAACATGTCGTACCGCTATGCCTGGGGGATGATCCGGGAAGGCGGCGAGCTGTTCTGCGCTCCGCTGGTGGAGACCGCCAAGGGGCAAGGCACCCGGCTGACCAAGCTGGGAGAACGCCTGCTATGGGCGGAGAAGCGTATCCATGCGCGACTCGCGCCGGTGCTGGACAGCCTCGCCACCGAGCTGGAAGTCGAGATCCAGCAGGCGCTGTCGCGCACCGAGACGGCGCTGCGCATCCACGCCAGCCACGGCTTCGCCGTGGAGACGCTGCGCAAGTTCCTCGCCGACAAGAAGATTCCGGTCGAGCTCAAATACCGCGGCAGCGGCGAATCGCTGGCTTCGCTGTGTCACAACACCTGCGAGATCGCGGGCTTCCACGTACCGATGGGCGACCTGCAGGAAAGGGCGCTGGGTCAGTTCGTCACCTGGCTCAAGCCGGGCAGCCAGCGGCTGATCCATCTCGCCACCCGGCGTCAGGGCATCATGGTGGCGCAGGGCAACCCGCTCGGCATCATTTCCATCGCCGATCTGTTCAAACCGGGCGTGCGCTTCGTCAACCGCCAGCCGGGTTCGGGCACGCGGGTGCTGTTCGACCTGCTGCTGGAAGCCGAACAGCTCGAAGGCAGCAAACTGCCGGGTTACGACACCAGCGAATACACCCATGCCGCGGTGGCGGCCTACATCGCCAGCGGCATGGCCGACGCCGGCTTCGGCGTCGAGACCGCCGCGCGCAAGTTCAATCTGGGGTTCGTGCCGGTGGTGAGCGAGCGCTACTTCCTCATCTGCAATACCGAGTCGCTCGAGCTGCCGGCGGTGAAGGAGTTGCTGAACATCCTGCGCAGCCCGGCCTTCAAGGCCGCGGTGAACGATCTGCGCGGCTACGACGCCGAGCTGTGCGGCAAGCTCATGACGCTGGAAGAGGCGTTTCCGGAATTCGCCGGCGCGGAGAAGCCGGAACGCCGCGCCGGCGCCAAGCGCGGCGCTCCGGTGCATTGATCCAGGCGGGCGGGCGCACCGCCCGCTTTTTCAGTCCTTGCCGATCATCACGTCGGAGGCCTTGATGACGGCGTAGGCCTGTTCCCCGGCCTTGAGACCCAGCTCGTCCACGGCCTCGTTGGTGATCGCCGCGGTCAACACATCCCCGCTCGATAGCTCCAGCCGGACGTGCGCGGTCGTCTGCCCCTTCTTCACTTCCAGGACTTTCCCGCGCAGGACATTGCGTGCACTGATGCGCAAGGCTCACCTCCTTCGATCGAGCGTAAACGATATATGAGATACGGGGCAGAGCCTATAAGTTCGTCCGGCTCACATGTCGGGCCCCGGCGTCAGTGCGCGGCCGCGCCGCAGCAGCGCTTGTATTTCTTCCCGCTGCCGCAGGGACAGGGATCGTTGCGCCCCACTTTCCCGCCCTCGCGGCGGAAGGGCTCGCGGGGTTTGCCGCCGGTGAGCCGGTGGTCGGCGTAGTAGCGGTTGATGAGGGTGACATTCCACGCCATCTCGTCGAGCAGCGCGGCGCGGCGCTGCGGGCTGATGGGCGGGGTGCGGCGTTCGGGATCGGGATCGTGCTCATGCGCGAGCTGGAGCATGGGCGCGAGCAGGCCGTCGCGGCTGTCGTCCTCGTACAGCTCCTGCCAGGCGTGGGGCCGCAATTCGGTGCCGATCAGGAAGCCGGCCGCCCACTCGTTGCCGAGCGCGTTGCCTTCCTCGTCCTCGGCCATGATGGGCACATAGACCTCGTCCTTCTCCAGCAGGCGGAACAGTTGCGCCGCCATCGTCCGCCAATGGCGCTGCAACAGTTCCGCGATGCGCGCCGACTTCTCCGCGTCCTCGAAGGGCGGCGTCTCGTCGCCCGGCTCGAACCCGTACACACGCGGCAGGTACTCGCTCGCCGGCGGATGCTCCGGCCCGGCGATGATGGCGGCGAAATAACCGTCCACCATCTCCAGGCTCATCGCATCGTCCGAAGGCAATTCCTCCAGCAGCGCGGCGAGCTCGTCCATCTCGTCTTCAGTCAGCGGGTCTTCCACGTACTGCATCCTCACTCCTGTCGTCGTTGTTGTCGTCGCACGCAACTTTCGCATGCGCGCGCCGGCGGAATCGCTGCGCCAATCGCTTGATCGCGGTCGCGGTTCGCGTTATCGGGCGGGGCGGCGGGATTTCAGGCGCGCACCGCGTCGTCGCGCTGCGGCGCCGAGGACGTATTTTCGGTCAGCTCGCCGCGCAGCGCGAGTCGCAGCACTTCGGCGATGTGCAGCGCCTGCCGCGCCGCCCCGTGCGCGATCTGCTCGCGGCAACTGTAACCGTTCGTCACGACCAGCGTGTTTGCGTCCGCCGCGCGCACGGCGGGCAGCAGCGCCCGTTCGCCGATCGCCATCGACAGCGTGTACTTGTCGGCGTCGAAACCGAATGCGCCGGCCATGCCGCAGCAGCCGCTGTCCGGCACCACACAGTCCACGCCCATCTTGCGCAGCAGCGCGAGCTCGGCCTCCATGCCGAATACCGACTTCTGGTGGCAATGCCCGTGCACCAGCGCGCGTACGCCTTCCAGCCGCGGCGGCTCGTAGCCTTCGCGCACCAGGAAATCGGCGAGCATGTGCGTCTGCGCGGCGAGCCTGCGCGCGAACCCGTCGTCGGGAAAGAGATTGACGAGCTCGTCGCGGAACACGCTCATGCAGGCAGGCTCCAGCCCCACCACCGGCACCCCGGCTTCGATGTCCTCGCGCAAGACCTGCATGATCCGCCGCAGCGCCGCTTTGGCCTCGTCGAGCAGACCGAAATCGTAGAACGGCCGGCCGCAACACAGCCTCAATTGGGGCAGGCGCACTTCGTAACCCGCATGCGCGAGCACTTCCGCCGCGGCCGCCGCTGTTTCGGGCAGGAAGTAATTGTTGAAGGTATCCGCCCACAACAGCACCGGACCGCGACTACCTCGACGCGGACGATGACGGCGATCGAAGGGCACATCCGCGAACGCGGGAATGCGCCGCTGCGGCGCGATGCCGGCGATGCGTTTGGCGAGCGCAGCAAGGCCCGGCGTCTGCGTAAAGAAGTTCGCGAGCCGCGGCAGCGCGCCCGCGACCGGCGCCCAGCGGCCGATGCGTCCCATGCTCCACGCCTGGCGCGGCCGCCTACGGCCTTCGTAGTAATGCGCAAGGAACTCGGCCTTGTAGGTCGCCATGTCCACATGCGTGGGACATTCGCTCCTGCAGCCCTTGCAGGCGAGACAAAGATCGAGCGCCTCCTTCACCGCCTCGCTTCGCCAGCCTTCGGTGATCACTTCGCCGCGCAGCATCTCGAGCAGCAGGCGCGAACGCCCGCGCGGGGAATGCATCTCTCCGGGCGTGGCCTGGAACCTGGGAACAAGGTGGCCGCCCCTGCCTCTATTAAAAATCTCGGGCCCCACGAAACGGAACAAAACATCTAAGCCCGCTTTTTGTTTAAAAAAAAAAAA